>DAHVRS010000329.1 GCA_027322375.1 Brachybacterium sp.
CCGGGCGGCGTCTCGATCCCGCGCGGCAACGGCCAGACCATCCGTCTGCGCCGCGGTGCCTCGCTGTCCGACTTCGCCGATCGCATCGACGTCAACCCCGCCTCGCTGATCACCGTCATGTTCGCGATGGGCGAGATGGCCACCGCGACCCAGTCGCTGGACGAGGACACCTTCGGCCTGCTGGGCGAGGAGCTGGGCTACAAGATCGAGATCGTCTCCCCGGAGGACGAGGAGCGCGAGCTGCTGGAGCAGTTCGACATCGATCTCGATGCGGAGCTCGCCGAGGAGGACGAGGAGGATCGCCTCCCGCGTCCCCCGGTCGTCACCGTCATGGGTCACGTCGACCACGGAAAGACCCGCCTGCTGGACACGATCCGCAAGGCGAAGGTCGGTGCGGGCGAGGCCGGCGGCATCACCCAGCACATCGGTGCCTACCAGGTCGAGGTCGAGCACGAGGGCTCCGAGCGTCAGCTCACCTTCATCGACACCCCCGGTCACGAGGCGTTCACCGCCATGCGTGCCCGTGGTGCTGACGTCACCGACATCGCGATCCTCGTGGTCGCGGCGGATGACGGCGTGATGCCCCAGACCATCGAGGCGCTCAACCACGCCCAGGCGGCGAACGTCCCGATCGTCGTCGCGGTCAACAAGATCGACAAGCCCGAGGCGAACCCGCAGAAGATCCGGCAGCAGCTGACCGAGTACAACCTGATCGCGGAGGAGTACGGCGGCGACACCATGTTCGTGGACGTCTCCGCTCGCGAGAACCTCAACATCGACGACCTCCTCGAGGCGGTGCTGCTCACCGCGGACGCCGCTCTGGAGCTCACCGCGAACCCGGACAAGGACGCGCGCGGCGTGTCGATCGAGGCGAACCTGGACCGCGGTCGCGGCCCGGTCGCCACGGTCCTGGTCCAGCAGGGCACCCTGCGGGTCGGCGACGCGATCGTCTGCGGCACCGGCCACGGCCGTGTCCGCGCGATGCTCGATGAGAACGGCAACTCCGTGGAGGAGGCGGGCCCGTCCCGCCCCGTCCAGGTGCTGGGCCTGACCTCCGTCCCCGGCGCCGGTGACTCGTTCCTGGTCGCACAGGACGAGCGCACCGCCCGCCAGATCGCCGAGAAGCGCGAGGCCGCCAAGCGCGCCGCCTCGCTCTCCAAGGCGCGCAAGCGGATCTCGCTCGAGGACCTCAACAAGCATGTCGCCGACGGCAAGATCGAGACCCTCAACCTCATCCTCAAGGGCGACGCGGCCGGTGCCGTCGAGGCCCTGGAGGAGTCGCTGCTGGGCATCGATGTCGGCGAGGGCGTGGACCTGCGGATCATCGACCGCGGTGTCGGCGCGATCACGATGAACAACATCAACCTCGCCGTCGCCTCCGACGCGGTCATCATCGGCTACAACGTCCGGGCCGAGGGCCTGAACGCCGAGTACGCCGACCGCGAGGGCGTGGAGATCAAGTACTACTCGGTCATCTACAGCGCCATCGACGAGGTCGAGCAGGCCCTCAAGGGCATGCTCAAGCCGGAGTACGAGGAGGTCGAGCTCGGCTCGGCGGAGATCCGCGAGATCTTCCGCTCCTCCAAGTTCGGCAACATCGCCGGTTCGATCGTGCGCAGCGGCCTCATCAAGCGCGGCGCCAAGGCGCGCATCACCCGCAAGGGTGTCGTGGTCGCCGAGAACATCGAGGTGTCCGGTCTGCGACGCTTCAAGGACGATGTCACCGAGGTCCGCGAGGGCTACGAGTGCGGTATCAACCTGGGCTCGTTCAACGACCTCCAGCTCGAGGACGTCATCACGACCTACGAGATGCAGGAGAAGCCCCGCATCTGACACTGGCTGGGCCGGGCACCTCACCGGGGCCCGGTCCACGTCCGCGAGGGAGGAGCCGACGATGTCTGCGCCCTCCCTCGCGCTGCGCGCCCCGTCCGCTACCGCGTCCTCGCGGAGGCGACGGGGCCGCTCGCTCTCCCCGAGGCCCGCTGGGTGCTCGGCACCCCTCATAGCATCCGCCACGGCATCCGCCACAGCAGCGCCACGGCATCCACTTCGGCACTCCTCAGGAGGAGCACACCCCATGTCTGACAACCCCCGCGCCCTCAAGCTCGCCGACCGCATCAAGGTCATCGTCGCGACCATGCTCGACACCCGGGTCAAGGACCCGCGGCTCGGCTTCGTGACCATCACCGACGTCCGCGTCACCGGCGATCTCCAGCACGCCACCCTCTTCTACACCGTCTTCGGCTCCGACGAGGAGCGCGAGGGCACCGCCGCCGCGCTCGTCAGCGCCACCGGCATGCTCCGCCGCGAGGTGGGCCGCCAGACCGGCGTGCGCCTGACCCCGACCCTCGAGTTCATCGCCGATGCCGTGCCCGAGAACGCCCGCGTCATCGAGGACCTCCTCACCGAGGCCCGCGGCCGCGACGCCGAGCTCGAGGCCGCCAAGGCCGGCGCCCAGTACGCCGGCGAGGCCGACCCGTACCGCAAGCCCCGCGAGGAGGAGCTCGAGGACGGCGCGCTCGACGACGACCTCGAGGACGGCACCCGGCGCGAGCAGGCGTGAGCCCCGCCGTCTCTCCCGGGGAGCGCGCCGCGCACGGGGGTCCCGCCCCGCACGGCATCCTCCTGGTCGACAAGGCATCGGACCGCACCAGCCATGACGTGGTGGCGCGGGTGCGCTGGCTGCTGGGCACGAAGAAGGTCGGCCATGCCGGCACCCTCGATCCGATGGCGACCGGCCTGCTCGTGCTCGGCATCGGGCAGGGCACTCGTCTGCTCACCCATCTCGTGGGCCTGGACAAGACGTACCACGCCACGATCCGGCTGGGCCGCGCCACCACGACCGACGACCGCGAGGGCGAGTTCCTCGCCGAGCACGTGGACGCGACCGGGCTCGAGGACGCCCGGATCGAGCAGGCCCTCACCGCGCTGCGCGGCGACATCGCCCAGGTCCCCTCGACCGTCAGCGCGATCAAGGTGGACGGCAGACGAGCCTACGCCCGCGCCCGCGCCGGGGAGGACGTGCAGCTCGCCGCCCGCCCCGTGCGCATCGGCCGCTTCGAGATCACCGCACGGCGCGAGAGCGAGGGCCATCTCGACCTCGACGCCGTGATCGACTGCTCCTCCGGCACCTATGTGCGCGCGCTCGCCCGCGACCTCGGCACCGCGCTCGGCGTGGGCGGGCACCTCACGGCACTGCGCCGCACCGCCGTGGGTCCCTTCGCCGTCGAGGACGGCGTGCACGTCCCCGCCCGCGGAGAGGGTGATGACGTGGACCTGCCGCTGCGAGGCCTCGGCACGACCGCCGCCCGCGTCCTGCCCGTCCTCCGTGTCGACGAGGCGCAGTCCGCGGCGCTCGGCACCGGGCAGCGGATCAGCGCGGGCGCGCCCGTCGAGCCCGCACCGTCGGCCGCGGAGCAGGTCGTCGCGGCGCTGGACGCCGAGGACCGGCTGATCGCCGTGCTCGCCCCCGAAGGCGCGCGCTGGCGGCCCGTGCTCGTCGTCCCGGCCGAGGCGCGCTGCTGACCTCGTACGCCGTCCGCACATGACGAAGGGCTCCTCCCACCTGGGAGGAGCCCTTCGTCATCGGTGGGACCGGCCCGGTGCGCGGGGCGGCGGGGGAGCACCTCAGCGGTGGACGACCACCTTCGTGCCCAGGCTTGCCCAGTCGTACAGCCACTTCGCGTCCGAGACCGGCATGTTGATGCAGCCGTGCGAGCCGGAGTAGCCGAAGGAGGAGCGCCACGGAGCGCCGTGGAACCCGTAGCCGTGGTGGAAGTACTGCACCCAGGGGACGTCCGGGGTGTAGTAGTACTTCGGGTGACCCTCCGGGTAGTACGCGGCGTTGGTCATGTCCTGGCGGTCGTAGCGCAGGTAGATCTCGTACGTGCCGGTGGGGGTCTCGTTGCCGGGCTTGCCGTCGACCATCGAGCGGGGGCCCCAGACGGGAGTGTCACCCACGTAGGCGGTGACCGTCTTGTTGGTCAGGTCGACGTCGATCCACTTCTCGCCGGTGGGCTTGGCCTTCTTCTCCTCAGTCTTCTCGGAGGAGTTCGGGTCGTTCGCCTTCTTCTCCTCCTCGGCCTTCTTCTGCTCCTCGGTCTTGGGAGCATCGACCTTCTGGACCTCGGGCTCGAGCTTCTTGGACTCGAACGCAGCCTCGAACGGAGTGGTGCCGGTCATCGCGGCGATGAGGCCGTCCGCGACCGCATCGGTGTTGGTGACCTCGAGGCCCACCTTCTTCTCGGTGACGACCTTGACGACCTCGCCGTCCTCGTCGACCTGCTCGATGCCGTCGACCGGCTTCACGTTGTCCTGGTCTGCGCGGGCGGCGACCCACTCGCGCACCGCGTCCTCGTCCACGGAGATCGCCAGCGCCGAGCCGGACTCGTCGGGGGCGACGGAGAGCCAGCTGCTGCGGCGCTCGGCGGAGACCTCATGGGTCTCGCCGTCCGCGCCCTTGATCGCCATGGGCTGCTCGAGGATCTTCCCGATCTCGCCGACGGTGGTCTCCGCATCCTCGGTGGTGATCGAGGGGGCGATCTGCTCGATGGGCTGCTCGACGGTGAAACCGGTGAGGGAGGCGGCGTTCTGGTTCACCGCGTCCACGAGGGTCTGCGGATCCACGCCCTGGCCGTCGCGGCCGGGCACGGCCTTCCACTCCTTGGCATCCTCGTCGAAGGTCACCTCGGCGTCCACGGGCTGGGTGCGGTCCTCGGGCACGAGGCCCTTCGCGAAGGCGGCCACCTTCGCGTCGTCGACCTCGACGACCGGGGCGACAGGACGCTCGCCCGACCAGGTCGAGGCGATGACCGTGGGGACGGAGGCGTCGGTGTCCACCGCGGCGCTGGCCGTGGCCTCCGCGTCGACGGTCACGCCGAGATCGGCGAGCGAGGCCTGGACCTGCTGGTCCCCGGCAGTGATGTCGATGGTGACGTCCTCGCCCTGCGCGGCGACGAGCGCCGCGATCTCCTCGGGGGTCTTGCCTGCGACGTCCTGGCCGAGCACGGTGGTGCCCGGCAGAGCGCGGCCGTCGAACTGCTTCGCGTAGGCGAGCGCGCCGCCCGTGAGGACGACGGCGAGCACTGCCAGGATGGCGACGATGATCAGGACCATCCGCCGAGGGCCGCGGCGGCCACCGGTGCTCGGGCCGCCGCCCAGCGGGGCCGTGTCGGTCACGTTCGTCATGGGTTCGGATCCGTTCTCGGCGGGCGTCCAGACCGCCCGGCGCGCATCCGCGCACTCGGGCGCGGGGGTCCTTCCCCGTCACCGCCTTGACTGTCAGCATATCGGGTGGGTACAGCGTGGGACACAACATGCACGCCGAGGTTCGTCACAGCTGAGCAACAGTGTGGGGGCTGATGCGTGCGCCTGACATGCGTGCCCGACGGGCTCCCGCCGTCGGGCGCTACAGTGTCGCCGGCGCTCCCCGTTGCCGTGCCGCCCGGCGCCGGGCCCCGGGACCTGAGCGCTCCCCGCCCCGGAAGGACGAGAAGACGTCGTGACCCGCGTCCCCATCTGGCACTCCGTCCAGGAGGTGCCCGCCGCCCTCGGTGCGACCGCGGTCTCGATCGGCAACTACGACGGGGTCCACCGCGGCCACCGCTTCGTGCTTGACCAGCTGCGCCACCACGCGCAGGCCCGGTCCCTCTCCCCGGTGGCGCTCACCTTCTGGCCCCACCCGCGCCACGTCATGGGCGACCCGGGCCGCACCCCGCTGCTCACCGGGCACGAGGACCGCGACCGCCTCCTGCTGCTGGCCGGCATGCACGGCGTGCTCGATCTCGAGTTCACCCTCGAGTTCGCTCAGCACTCGCCCGAGGACTTCGTGCGGATCTTCCTCGTCGAAGGGCTCGGGGCGAAGCTCGTCGTGCTCGGCGAGGATGCTCTGTTCGGCCGTGCGAACTCCGGGAACATCGACACCATGCGCGCGCTGGGCGAGGAGCTCGGCTTCGAGGTCGTCACCCTCCCGGACCTCGGCCCCGAGGGGACCGGCACCGGGCGCATCTCCTCCTCCGGGATCCGCGCTGACCTCCTCGCCGGGGACGTGCGCTCCGCGAACGAAGCGCTCGGCCGCCTGCACACCGTCACCGACACCGTCCACCACGGCTTCCAACGCGGCCGCGAGCTCGGCTTCCCGACCGCGAACCTCGGCCCCTCCCCGGCAGGGCTCATCCCGGCCGACGGCGTGTACTCCGGGTATCTCACCGTCACCGAGCAGGCGCCCGCCCATCTGGGGACGCCGCCGCTCGCGGGCGCTCCCGCGACCATCTCCATCGGCACAAACCCCACCTTCGAGGACGGTGCCGCCGCGCAGCGCACCGTCGAGGCGTACATCCACGACGATCACGAGCTGGACCTCTACGGCGACACCGTCCGCCTGGAGTTCGTCGACTTCCAGCGCCCCACGCTGAAGTTCGAGTCGATCGAGGCGCTCGTGGAGCAGATGGCCGAGGACGTCGAGGTGACCCGCCGCACTCTGGCGGACGAGTCCTCCCGTCCGGTCGCCGGCCGCTGATATCCTGCTCGAGCCGTCTTATCGGCCGCGGAGAGCGCACCACCCCCAGTCTCTGTCCTTCGGCAGGACCGTGCGGGCGCGCTCGACCCAGAGCCCGGACATCCGGTCCGGCGCGCCGCGCAACGACCCCAGGAGAGCCATGGCCCTCGACACCGCTACGAAGCAGCAGATCATCAAGGAGTACGGGACCACCGAGGGCGACACCGGTTCGCCCGAGGTCCAGATCGCGCTCCTCAGCCACCGCATCACCTACCTGACCGAGCACCTCAAGACCCACAAGCACGACCACCACACCCGTCGTGGTCTGATGCTGCTGGTCGGTCAGCGCAAGCGCCTCCTGCAGTACCTGCAGGGCGTCGACATCGAGCGCTACCGTGCGCTCATCAAGCGTCTCGGCATCCGCCGCTGACCATCTGCCGCCGCTCGCCCCACTCGGGCGGGCGGCGGTGTCCGTGCGCCCGTTGCAGCTTCTGCGGCGGCGGACCCCGTTCACCGCCCCGACCAGGTTCGGTCCTCGGCAGTGACCTTCGGACCGGTCCCACGGCCCTTTCGGGGCCGCGCGACCGCCGCGGGTGACTGACGAAGGCCGCACCGGCAGGGCACCCCCTCACAGAGGAGAGACCCCATGGCCATGGAAGGCCCCGACATCACGGCGACCACCGCCGTCATCGACAACGGCGACTTCGGCCGCCGCGAGATCCGCTTCGAGACCGGCCGCCTCGCCCAGCAGGCCGCCGGCGCCGTCGCCGTCTACCTCGACGATGACACCATGGTGTTCTCGGCGACCGCCGTGTCGAACAAGCCCAAGGACCAGTTCGACTTCTTCCCGCTCACGGTCGACGTCGAGGAGCGGATGTACGCCGCGGGCCGCATCCCCGGCTCGTTCTTCCGCCGCGAGGGCCGTCCCGGCACCGACGCGATCCTCGCCGCCCGTCTCACCGACCGTCCGCTGCGCCCCGCCTTCGTCAAGGGCCTGCGCAACGAGGTCCAGGTCGTTCTGACGATCATGGCCAGCGCCCCGGACGACGCGTACGACGTCGTCGGCATCAACGGCGCCTCCGCCTCCACCCAGATCTCCGGCCTGCCCTTCTCCGGCCCGATCGGCGCCGTCCGCATCGCGCTCATGCCGACCGCCCAGGGCGGCCAGTGGGTCGCGTTCCCGACCTTCTCCCAGCTCGACGAGGCTGTGTTCTCCATGGTCGTCGCGGGCCGCATGGTGGGCGACGACGTCGCGATCATGATGGTCGAGGCCGAGGCCACCGACCACTCCTGGAACCTCATCAAGGAGCAGGGCGCGATCGCCCCGACCGAGGAGGTCGTGGCCGAGGGCCTCGAGGCCTCCAAGGTCTTCATCCGCAGCCTCTGCGAGGCGCAGGCGGAGCTCGCCCGCACCGCCGCGAAGCCGGTGCGCGACTTCCCGCTCTTCCTGGACTACCAGGACGACGCCTTCGACATCGTCTCCGGCGCCGCCTCCGAGCGACTCGGCGCGATCATGCAGATCGCCGCCAAGACCGAGCGCGAGGAGAAGACCGAGGAGCTGCTCGCCATCCTCGTCGAGGAGCTCGCCGAGGAGGGCAAGCCCCTCGAGGGCCGCGCGAAGGAGGTCACCGGTGCTTACCGCGCCCTGACCAAGCAGCTCGTGCGCCAGAAGATCCTCACCGACGGCACCCGCATCGACGGGCGCGGGCTGCGGGACATCCGCCAGCTCTCCGCCGAGGTCGAGGTCCTGCCCCGCGTGCACGGCTCGGCCCTGTTCCAGCGCGGCGAGACCCAGATCCTGGGTGTCACCACGCTGAACATGCTCAAGATGGAGCAGCAGATCGACTCCCTCGGGCCCGTCGATCGCAAGCGCTACATCCACCACTACAACTTCCCGCCCTACTCCACCGGTGAGACCGGTCGCGTGGGCTCCCCGAAGCGCCGCGAGATCGGCCACGGCATGCTCGCCGAGCGCGCCCTGGTCCCGGTCCTGCCCAGCCGCGAGGAGTTCCCCTACGCGATCCGCCAGGTCTCCGAGGCGCTCGGCTCGAACGGCTCGACCTCCATGGGCTCGGTCTGCGCCTCGACCCTCGCCATGCTGAACGCGGGCGTGCCGCTGCGCGCCCCCGTTGCTGGCATCGCGATGGGCCTGGTCTCCGACGAGGTCGAAGGCGAAACCCGCTACGTCGCGCTGACCGACATCCTCGGCGCCGAGGACGCCTTCGGCGACATGGACTTCAAGGTGGCCGGCACCAAGGACTTCGTCACCGCGTTGCAGCTCGACACCAAACTCGACGGCATTCCGTCGCAGGTGCTGGCCGGCGCGCTGAATCAGGCCAAGGACGCCCGGCTGACC
>DAHVRS010000334.1 GCA_027322375.1 Brachybacterium sp.
GTCGAGGGTGGGGCCCAGGAAGCGGCGGGAGAGGCGGGCGAAGTTCTCGCTGCCGCGGCCCTCCGCGGTCTGGGAGAAGACGTGGCGCGGCGGGCGGGAGTCCTCGCGCAGCTGGTCGGTGCCGCGCAGCTGGCGGTAGACGTCCAGCGCCGTCTCCTCCGCGGAGGAGACGAGGGTGACGTCCGGGCCCATGAGGTAGCTGATGGGGCCGGCGAGCATCGGGTAGTGGGTGCAGCCCAGCACGAGCGTGTCCACACCGGCCTCGCGCACCGGCGCCAGGTACTTCTCCGCCTCGGCGACGACCTCCTCGCCGCTGACCACACCGTTCTCGACGAACTCGACGAAGCGCGGGCAGGCCTGCGTGGTGAGGGTCAGCGCGGGCGCGGCGGCGAAGGCGTCCTCGTAGGCGCGGGAGGTGACGGTGCCCTGCGTCGCGATCACGCCCACGCGGTGGTTGCGGGTCGCGGCGACGGCGCGGCGCACGGCCGGCTGGATCACCTCGACGACGGGGACGTCGTAGCGTTCGCGGGCGTCGCGCAGCACGGCGGCGGAGGCGGTGTTGCAGGCGATGACGAGCATCTTCACACCGTGGTCGACCAGACGATCCATGATCTGCAGGGCGAGGGAGCGCACATCGGCGATGGGCCGGGGGCCGTAGGGGCCGTGCGCGGTGTCGCCGATGTAGACCAGCTCCTCCTGCGGCAGCTGGTCGAGGACAGCGCGGGCGACGGTGAGCCCGCCCACCCCGGAGTCGAAGATCCCGATCGGCGCGTTGTTCATCCCGGCAAGGGTAGTGCGGACGGGTGTCCAGGACAGTGATGGCACGCTCACTGCGTGCGGTCTCACATCTCGTTCACATTCCGCGCACGGCTCTCGCGCGCCACCGCACGGTCCGGGCCGACGGGCCTGCGGCCGCAGGCCCGGCTGTCAATCGAGGGCCCGCAGGAGGCTCTCCTGCAGCCAGCTCAGCAGCTCGTAGACGGCGATGACGATGTCGGAGCCCACGTGCTCCTCGTCGCCGGAGGGGCCGGCCTCCTCGACCCGCTCCCCGATCTGCTGGAGCATGCGGACGGTGTCGAAGTCGCCGTCGCGCTTCAGGCCCAGCCGGTCCGCGAGCACGATCCGCACATCGTTCAGGGCGCGCAGCACCACCAGTGCGTCCGCGTCGTCGAGGACCACCTCGCTGTGGCCGCCGCCGCTCGCGTCGAGGATCGCCATGACCCGGCGGAGGTCGGAGAGCTTGCCGTCGGCGAGGTCCTGCTGGCCCAGCCGCCGGAACTCGGCGGCGGCGCCGGGATCCTCGGAGGCGGCGGGGAACAGTCGCTGGACCGCGGAGTCGCTGGGCTCGCGGGCGTCGCGTCCGGCGAACTCAGCCTCCAGGCGGCGCAGCGGGTCCTCGCTCTGGGCGGCGCGGCGCAGCACCTCGCCCTCGGTGTCGAGGCCGAGGTCGGCGCGGATCAGGTCCGCGGTCTCCTGCGCGACCTGGGCGATGATCGCCTTCTCCTCGCCGTCCAGGCGGCACGCGAGGCTGCCGTCGGCGCGGCGGCGGAATGCGTGCGCCATCAGTCCTCCCCTGCCCGCTCGAGGGTGGCGTGCAGGCCGAAGGAGTGCATGGCCTGGACGTCCGTCTCGACCCGTTCGCGGGAGCCGCGCGAGACGATCGCGCGACCCTCCTCATGGACCTGCATCATCAGCTGCTCGGCGACGAGGCGGGAGTAGCCGAAGTAGCGGCGGAAGACGAAGACGACGTAGCTCATGAGGTTCACCGGGTCGTTCCAGACCACGGTGCACCAGGGACCGTCGGTCTCCGACCGCACCTGCACGCCGCTCGCGAGATCGGTGCGCGCCCCGGTGCCCGGGTCGACGCGCGGCAGATCCACCGGCATGCAGACTCCTCCTCGCTCCCCGCGCTCTCGAGGTCCGAGCGCGGCGGGATGAGTCTACGGGGCGCGCCCTGCACGCTGCCTGCTCGCCACGCACTACGGTGGACACCGTGACTTCTGCCCTGCTCACCGATCTCTACGAGCTGACGATGCTGGAGGCCGCCCGCGAGGCCGGCACCGCATCGCGCCGCTGCGTCTTCGAGGTGTTCACCCGTTCCCTGCCCGAGGGCCGCCGCTACGGCGCGCTCGCCGGCACCGCCCGCGTCCTCGACGCGATCATGGACTTCCGCTTCGACGACGCGGACCTGCGCTACCTGCGCAAGGCCGGCGTGCTGAAGGAGGAGACCCTCGAGCACCTCGCGGAGTACCGCTTCACCGGCGATGTGCACGGCTACGCGGAGGGCGAGCTGTACTTCCCCGGCTCGCCGGTGCTGCGCATCGAGGGGACCTTCGAGAACGCGGTGCTGCTGGAGACCGTGGTGCTCTCGATCCTGAACCACGACTCCGGCGTCGCTTCGGCCGGCTCCCGCATGGTCACGGCCGCGCGCGGGCGCCCCTGCATCGAGATGGGCGGGCGGCGCGTGCACGAGGACGCGGCGATCGCGGCGGCCCGTGCCGCGTACGTGGTGGGCTTCGGCTCGACCTCGAACCTCGCCGCCGGCGCGCACTACCGGGTCCCGGTCGCGGGCACCGCCGCGCACGCCTTCACCCTCCTGCACGACACGGAGGAGGAGGCCTTCCGAGCTCAGCTCTCCGCGCAGGGCGCAGGCACGACCGTGCTCGTGGATACCTATGACGTGGAGGCAGCTGTCCGCACCGCGGTCGAGATCGCGGGCCCCGAGCTCGGGGCGGTGCGGCTGGACTCCGGCGACCTCGGTGCGCAGGCCCATGAGGTGCGTGCCCTGCTGGACTCCCTCGGCGCGACCTCCACCCGCATCACCGCGACCGGCGACCTGGACGAGTACCGGGTCGAGGAGCTGAAGGACGCACCGCTGGACGGCTACGGGATCGGGACGCGCCTGGTCACCGGCGGTGGGCATCCCGCTCCCGGCTTCGTGTACAAGCTGGTCGAACGGGAAGCCGCCGACGGCACGATGCAGCCGGTCGGGAAGCGCTCGACCGCGAAGGCGACGCTCGGGGCGGGCAAGGCGGCGTTCCGCATGCTCGTGGGCGGGACCGCCTTCGCCGAGCTCGTGCTGCCGGGCGAGGAGGAGGTCGCGGAGTTCGAGCGGGAGCTGATCTCCGAGCTGACCTCCGGCACTTCGAGCCCGGACTGGAAGCGCACCTCGATGCGTCCCCTGCAGACCCCGCTGATGCGCGGCGGCGAGCTCGTCGAGGATCTGCGCGGCCCTGCCCGGGTGCAGGCGGCGCGGGAGCACCATGCCATGGCGCTCGCCGAACTCGGGATCCCGGCCGGCGACGGGCCCGATGGCCCGGTCGCGATCCCCACGGTCACCGACGGGGCCGAGGCCGCGCGCGTCCTGAGCTGAGTCGCGGCGACAGCCGACGGATCCGGCCGACGGGGCGCGCCCCGTCGGCCGCGTGCATTCTCAGCAGTTGCGCGCTCTCAGCGGCGGCCGACGAACCAGCCCCGCACGATCGAGATCCGCTCCTGGATCTGCTCGGCGCTCGCCTGGGCGACGGCCGGTCCTCCGCTGCGGGAGCGCAGCGTGTTGTGGACGGAGCCGTGCGGGGTGCCGGACTTCTTCGCCCACGCGGAGACCAGCGAGCTGAGCTCCTTGCGCAGGTCCATCAGCTGGCGGTGGTCCACTACGCCCGGGTTGACCGGCGAGTCCGCGGTGCCGTTCTTCTGCCGGCGCGCCTGCTGCTGGGCCTGCTGCTGCTGGAGGACCGTGCGCATCTGGTCCGCGTCCAGCAGACCCGGGATCCCGAGGAACTCCTGCTCATCCTCGGAGCCGACCACGCCGCCGGCCCCGTACTCGCCGCCGTCGAAGAGGACGCGGTCGAAGGACGCCTCGGACTCGAGCGCCTCGAAGCTCATCTCGAGCTGATCGGAGGCCTGCTCGGGCCGGTTCGCCTGCTCGATGAGGGACTCGTCCAGCCCCGTCTCCTCATCGCCGGTCTTCGGCCGCAGGTCCAGGACGTGGTCCCGCTCGGCCTCCATCTCCGCCGCATGCCCCATCAGGATCGGGACGGTGGGCAGGAAGACGCTCGCGGTCTCGCCACGGGTCCGCGAGCGCACGAAGCGCCCCACGGCCTGGGCGAAGAACATCGGGGTGGAGGTCGAGGTGGCGTACACGCCGACGGACAGGCGCGGCACATCCACGCCCTCGGACACCATGCGCACCGCGACCATCCAGCGGTCGGTGGAGGCGGAGAAGTCCTCGATCCGCTTGCCGGCGCCGACGTCGTCGGAGAGGACCACGGTGGGGGCCTCGCCGCAGATGTCGTGCAGGGTCGCGGCGTAGGAGCGGGCGGCCTTCTGATCGGTGGCGATGACGAGCCCGCCCGCATCTGGGACATGGCGGCGCACCTCGGTGAGCCGGCGGTCCGCGGCCGAGAGCACGGACTGGATCCACTCCCCCTTGGGATCCAGCGCCGTGCGCCAGGCCTGCTGGGTGATGTCCTTCGTCTCGAGCGCACCGAGCTGGGCGGAGACCTCATCGCCGCTCTTGGTGCGCCAGTGCATGCGGCCCGAGTAGGTCATGAACAGCACCGGGCGCACCACGTGGTCGCGCAGCGCGTCGCCGTAGCCGTAGGTGTAGTCCGCCTTCGAGCGGGCGAAGCCCTCGTCGTCCTGCTCGTAGGTGACGAAGGGGATCTGCGAGTCGTCCGAGCGGAAGGGCGTACCGGTCAGGGCCAGGCGCCGGGTCGCCGGATCGAAGGCCTCGCGCACGCCCTCGCCCCAGGTGCGGGAGTCGCCGGCGTGGTGGATCTCGTCGAGGATCACCAGGGTGCGCTCGGCCTCGGTGCGGGCGCGGTGCAGGGCCGGGTGCATGCCGATCTGCGCATAGGTGACGGCGACGCCCTGGTAGTGGCTGCCGTGGGTGCCCTGGGCGTTGGAGAAGTTCGGGTCCAGGGAGATGCCCACGCGCGCAGCGGCGTCAGCCCACTGGGTCTTCAGATGCTCGGTGGGGGCGACGACGGTCACCCGGCGCACCGTGCCCTCGGCGAGCAGTCCCGCTGCGATCTGGAGGGCGAAGGTGGTCTTTCCCGCGCCGGGCGTCGCGACGGCGAGGAAGTCCTTCGGGGCGCGGGTGCGGTACAGCTCGAGCGCCTCGGCCTGCCAGGCACGAAGCTTCGGGACGGTGCCCCAGGCGGCACGCTCGGGATAGGCGACAGGGAGCGTCCGCGCGGCGGCCTCGGAGGGCTGGCGGGGGTCGCTCTGAGAGAAGAGGGAAGGCGTCGTGTTCACAGCGTCCTCCACCGTACCGCCGCGGTGCGACGACCCGCCGTCGGCGCCGATGTGAGGAAGTCGCCGGGTGTGTCCGCGCGGGCGGGACCCTCCCTCGAGGATCCCGCCCGCGCGGACATGCTGGGAGGTCAGAGCCTCAGCATCAGTGCCTCAGCGGCGCCTGCCGGAGACTCAGCGGCGCCCGCCGAAGAAGCCGCGGAAGCCGCCGCCGCGGCCGCCTCCCTTGCCATCGCCGTCGTTCGGCTCGCGCATCCCGTCGTAGATCTCCTTGCACTCCGGGCACACCGGGTACTTGTCGGGGTCGCGGCCGGGCACCCACACCTTGCCGCACAGCGCGATCACCGGAGTGCCGCCGAGCGCGGCCTGGGTGATCTTGTCCTTGCGGACGTAGTGGGCGAACCGGTCGTGGTCACCATCGTCGGTGCGCTGATCCTGCTCCTGCAGCTGCCGGTCCAGGACAGCGGTCGCGCCGGGCGCGGCCCCGGGATCGTCGCTGTAGGGGTCCATGCGGGACGGGTCGGACGTGGAGGACATGGCTTGCTCCCTCGGTCGTTGTCTGATGGTGGGAGCCTAGCGGCCCCGCCTCCCGCCCGACAGCCGTGCGGGCTGGGACACTGCCGGTCATGGACGCTGTGGTCGACTTCCTGCGCCGCCTGCCCGCCCAGATCGTGGCGGCGGGCGGTTCCCTGCCTGCGCGGGCGGGGGTGCTGCTGCTCTCGCTCGTGCTGAACGTGGGCTTCTACCTGCCCTCGTTGCCGGAGGGCACGCCCGGTGAGGGCGTGCCGGGCTTCGACAAGGTCGTGCACGTGCTGGTCTTCGCGCTCACCGTGTGGGCGGCGGGCCGGCTCCTCGCGCCGATGCGCCGCTTCCCGATGGGCTGGGTGGTGATCGTCGCGCTCGCCCATGCGCTGCTGATCGAGCTGATCCAGCTGCTCGTGCTCCCGCAGCGCAGCGGCGACTGGGCGGATGTGCTCTTCGACGTGCTCGGCATCGCGCTCGGGACCGGACTGTGGATCCTCGAGCGCGGCCGAGCACGTCGCGCAGAGCTCGACGCGGACGGACTCGGCGAAGTCGAGGAGCTCAGCCCTCGAGCGTGATCTCGTCGGCGTAGACCGCGCTCATCGCCCCGGTGATGGTGTCCACGGTCCCGGCGTCCTCGCGCGCGACCTGCTCCACTGCGGAGGCGACCGCCTTCGTCACGCCGTCATGGAAGACGCTCGGGACGATGTAGGTCGGGTTCAGCTCCTCGGCGGTGACCACATCGGCCAGCGCGTTCGCGGCCGCCAGCAGCATCCGATCGGTGACCCGGGTGGCGTGCGCGTCCAGCAGGCCGCGGAACACGCCCGGGAAGGCGAGGACGTTGTTGATCTGGTTCGCGAAGTCGCTGCGGCCGGTCGCGACGACCTCGGCGTGCTTGACCGCCTCGGCCGGGTCGATCTCCGGGACCGGGTTCGCCATCGCGAAGACGATCGAGCGGTCCGCCATGGTGGCGACGTCCTCGGCGGTGAGGATGTCCCCAGCGCTGACGCCGATGAACACGTCGGCCCCGACCACGGCCTCCTCGAGCATGCCGGTGAGGCCGCGCGGGTTCGTGACCTCCGCGATCCAGGGCAGGCGGCCCTCGAGCGTCTCGCGGCCCTCGTGGACGATGCCGTCGATGTCGGTGACGATGATGTCGCGGGCACCGGCCGCGCGCAGCAGACGCAGGATCGCGGTGCCGGCCGCGCCCGCGCCGGAGAGCACGATCCGGGCGGTGGAGATGTCCTTCTCCACGACGCGCAGGGCGTTGCGCAGCGCGGCGACGACGACGATCGCGGTGCCGTGCTGGTCGTCGTGGAAGACGGGGATGTCCAGCTCCTCGCGCAGACGGTCCTCGATCTCGAAGCAGCGCGGGGCGGAGATGTCCTCGAGGTTGATGCCGGCGAAGACCGGGGCGATCGCCTTGACGTGGGCGACGATGTCCTCGACCGAGTGGGCGTCCAAGCAGATCGGGAACGCATCGATCCCGGCGAAGCGCTTGAACAGCGCCGCCTTGCCCTCCATGACGGGCATCGCGGCGAGCGGCCCCAGATCGCCGAGGCCCAGGATCGCGGAGCCGTCGGAGACGACCGCGACGGTGTTGCGCTTGATGGTCAGGCGGCGGGCGTCCTCGGGGTTCTCCGCGATCGCCTTGACCACGCGGGCCACGCCCGGGGTGTAGATCATCGAGAGGTCGTCGCGGTGGCGGATCGGGAGCTTCGACTCGACGGTGAGCTTGCCTCCCAGGTGCGCGAGGAAGGTGCGGTCGGAGACCTTGCCGAGCTCGACGCTATCGAGGCCGCGCAGGCCCTCGACGACCTGCATGGCGTGATCGTGGCCGGCGGTGAGCACGGTGATGTCCGCGCGCATGCGCTCCGGCCCGGAGGCGGAGACGTCCAGCGCGGTGACCGTCGCGCCGTGCTGCTCGATGCTGGTGGTGATGTCGCTGACCGCGGCGCTGCGGGCGGCGAACTCCAGGCGGACGGTGATGGAGTAGCTGACGGATGGCATCGGTGACATGCGGCACAGCCTAACGAGGTCGCAGCCCCGAAGAGAGCAGGTCGGAGCGCGCTTGGGGGCGTGAGCGTTCACGGCCCGACCAGTGCGGATCACTCCCCTGCCTCTGACGTGCGCAGGCCCTCGAAACAGGCGTATGCACAGTCCGGTATCTCGGAGTTGTCCGCGTCACGTCGTCGTGGGACGCTGGCACCGACTTCAGGGGAAGGGCATTTATGACGCTGTCGACGACGCACGTCACTGCGGCCGCAGCGACGGCCGAAGGCACCTCGATACGAACACTGATCCGCCGGGGCGGCTCAGCGTTCGCGCTCCTCGCTCTCACCGTGGGACTCCTCTCCGGCTGCGGCGGCTCGCCTGTGGCGGCGACGGAGGCGGTTTCGACCTATGACGCTCTCGCCGAGGACCTGCTCGCTGCGGCGGACACGGTGCGCCCGATGGACTGGGAGCTCCAGCGGAACTCCCGCAAGATCGAGGAGCCGGGAGCCGAGGACTGTCGCTACCGGCCCGGGAGCTGGGTGGCCGGGGAGGACCTCTACCCCGCGCCGGGACAAGGCATGGACTGGCAGCCCTGGCGGGACGCGCTGGACCCGGTGCTCGAGGAACACGGTTTCGACGCGTTCGGCCGTGAAAGGCGCAGAGGCGCGCAGTACTACGTCACGTCCGACGGTCCGCACGGCGCGACCGTCGAGCTGACAGTGCATGGGGACCTGCGCATCAGCGATGTCCGGGTGGACGCCACACCGTGCGAGGACGCGACTCTCGGGCTCTGAGTGCGCAATCCCCGCAGCGACGAGTCCGTCGGCTACCGAGGAGCTCAGTCGGTGTACGCGGCGACGTCCGAGTAGCGCTCCCAGAGGGTGCGCGCGGCCGGGACCTGCTCGCTGTAGCGCTCCGGATGGGCGGAGACCTGGACGGTCTGCGCGGCGGCGCCCGGCTCCCAGTTCTCGTAATCCGGGACGGCCTGCAGCAGCCCGGGTGCCTCCGAGTGGTCGCCCAGGCCCAGGAAGGCGTCGATCGCGCGCTTCTTGTGGCGGACATCGTCGTAGCTGCCCCAGCCCATCGAGGGGCGCTGCTGGAACATGCCCCCGGAGTCGAGATCGACGGCGGGCTCGTAGTTGCGCAGCCAGGACTCGACGATCGCGGTGGCGAGGGTGATCACAGCGGCCTGTTCGCCGAGCTCGTGCCCCTTGATGACGGCGATGATGAACTTCGCGTTCTCGATCTGCCAGTCATCCATGGCGTCCAGGAGGAAGCCCTCATGGGTCTCAGCGCGGGTCATGAACTCCTCGGTCCAGACCTCCTCGGCCCGGGCGGCGGGTGCGAGCGCGCCGAGTCCGGCGAGTGCCGTGGCGCCGAACGCGCCGGCGAGCAGGAGGTGGCGCCGGGTGGGAGCGGCGGTCGAGGTGGCAGACATCAGGGATCCTTCGGTGCGGAGAGCCCTGGGCAGTGCGGTCACCCGGGGCGGGGCCGTGCCAACGTAACGACGCCCCACCCCTCGGTGAAGAGCCGCAGATCACGCCCTGAGGCGCCCGGACCTGGGCTTTGATCAGCGCATGACCGCGCCATGGAATGCCCCGGGCAGGGTCCGCGAGCTGCCGACCTTCCTGCTGACCCGCCGTCCTGGACGGGTGTCCACGCGGCGCGGCGGTGAGGACAGCACATGCCGTCGCGGCACCACGGGCCGTTTCGCAAAGCTTTGATAAGCCCGCCGTGTCGGCCCGATTCCGAGTCTCAGGTCACGCGGGGGTCACGATCGCGTGGTCAGGAGGACAGCGCCGCGATCGCTTTTCGGATCCGCTTGTCGGAGACGGTCTGCGCGGTGCCGAGGGTCTGCGCGAACAGGCTCACCCGGAACTCCTCGAGCAGCCACGGGATCTCCTGCGCATCGGGCTCGGCGCGCCGACGGGCGGAGAGCGTGGCGCGCTGGGTCTGCCAGTACTGCTCGAGGTCCCGCACCTGCCAGGCCAGCTGCTCGTCCTTGCGGGGGTTCTCCGGCAGCTTCTCGAGCCGGCGCAGATCCGCCTGGAGGTAGCGGGAGAGGTCACCGAGGCGCGCGATGCCGGTGCGGGAGATGAACCCGTTGCCGAGCAAGGACGCGGCATGCTCACGGATCTGCTGGAGGTGGGAGAGCACGCTGAGAGACGTGGACCGGCTGAGCTCCCGCTGCAGCTTCGCGTTCACGGCGAGCGCGGCCGCGGCATCCTTCACGGCGGTCGCCGCGAGCTCGTCGTGGCGGGCGCGCACGCCCTCCAGCAGCTGCTCGTACTCGGCGCGAGTGCGCACCTGCGCCTGCCCCACGAGGTGCACGGTCGCGGCGCGGGAGGCGTCGGCGAGCAACGCAGCGGTGGAGGGGTAGTCGGAGCCGGAGACGGCGAGCTTGGTCGGGTTCGGCAGCGCGTTCAGGACCCGGGAGAGGTCGGTGCCGATCTCCCGGTCGATCAGGGCGATCACGCCTTCACGATGGGCGAGCGCCTGCTCGTCGGCGGTGGCGAGGACGGCGAGATCCACGCGCTCGAGCTGGCCGTCCTTGCCGCGTCGGGCCACGAGGGCCGGGTAGCCGGTGACCTTGAGCCCGCCGACTGTCGACTCGTGCAGCGCCGGAACACCCTCTTTCGGGAAGGTGGGCAGGTCGGTGCGGGCGATCTCGCTGGACTGCGAGGAGACGGTGGTGTCCACGCGCTTCTTCAGCCGGGTCTTCAGCGCCTCGAGGTCATCACCGGTACCCACCTGGCGGCCCTTGTTGTCCACGACGCGGAAGTGCATCTTCAGGTGGGCGGGGAGCTTCGCGAGATCGAACTCGGGGCCGTACAGCGGCAGGTCATCGGGGACGCCGGGCAGGGCCACGAGCTCGTCCGCGACCGCTTCGACGAAGGCCTCGCCGGTGCTGGGGTCGTCGTCGTGCAGGGTCGCGGCGACGGCCCTGGCCCGCTCGGGGGCGGGCACGA
>DAHVRS010000339.1 GCA_027322375.1 Brachybacterium sp.
CCCGCCTGCTGGGTGACTGGCTGCGCGGCCAGGGCCGAGAGGTGGTGCTCACCCGGGAGCCGGGCGGCACCGCGCTGGGCCAGACCCTGCGGCGCGAGGTGCTGCACGGCGAGGACCTCGACCCGCGGACCGAGGCGCTTCTCTACGCCGCCGACCGTGCCCACCACGTGCACACGCTGGTGCGGCCCGCCCTGGCGAGGGGCGCCGTCGTCATCACCGACCGGTACCTCGACTCCTCGGTCGCCTACCAAGGCGCGGCCCGTGAGCTGGGGCGCGACGAGATCCGCGACCTGTCGGTGTGGGCCACCGGCGGGCTGCTGCCCGACCTCACGGTCGTACTGGACCTGGACGCCGCCGCGGCCGCCGCGCGCCGCTCAGGCACCGCCGACCGCCTCGAGCGTGAGCCGGTCGCCTTCCACGAGCGGGTCCGGGAGACCTTCCTCGCGCTCGCATCCGCCGCGCCCGAGCGCTACCTGGTCGTGGACTCGGCCCAGTCGCGCGAGGACGTGCACCGGGCGATCGTGCGGCGCGCCACCGAGGTGCTGGAGCAGGCCCGATGAGCGTGTGGGACCAGCTCGTGGGCCAGCAGGACGCCACCGCCGTGCTGCGCGACGCCGCCCGCGCCGCCCGTGGCGTTGCCGACGGCGACCCCACCGCGCAGGGCATGACCCACGCCTGGCTCATCACCGGCCCGCCGGGCTCGGGACGGTCGGTGGCCGCGCGCGCGTTCGCCGCCGCGCTGGCCTGCACCGACCCCGAGGAGGTCGGCTGCGGGCACTGCCACGGCTGCACCACCACCCTCGGCGGCACCCACGCCGACCTGCGGGTGATCGCCACCGAGCGGGTGAGCTTCAAGATCGAGGAGATGCGCCCGATCGTCTCCGACGCCCAGCAGGCCCCCTCCCAGGGGCGCTGGCGGGTGATGCTCATGGAGGACGCCGACCGGATGGTCGAGCGCACCTCCAACGTCCTGCTCAAGGCGATCGAGGAGCCGCCGCCGCGCACCGTGTGGCTGCTGTGCGCCCCCAGCGCCCAGGACCTCATCCCCACCATCCGCTCCCGCTGCCGGGCCGTGTCGCTGCGCGTGCCGCCGGCTCAGGACGTCGCCGACCTGCTCGTCCGCCGCGACGGCATCGACCCGCGGGTGGCGCTCATGGCCGCCCGCGCCGCGCAGAGCCACATCGGGGTCGCGCGCCGGTTGGCCACCGACCCCGGCGCCCGGGAGCGGCGCCGCAGCATCCTCACCGTCCCGGCCCGCATCCGCGGGGTCGGGGACGCCGTGCTGGCCGCCGCCGAGCTCGTCGAGCTGGCCCAGGCGGAGGGCCGCGCGGCGACCGAGGAGCGCGACGCCGCCGAACGCGTCGAGCTGCTGCGCACCCTGGGCGCCGAGGGGGAGACCCGCCTGCCACCGGCGGTGCGCGCCCAGGTCCGCCGCCTGGAGGACAACCAGAAGAGCCGAGCCACCCGCGCCCAGCGCGATGTGCTGGACCGAGCGATGGTGGACCTGCTCTCGCTCTA
>DAHVRS010000350.1 GCA_027322375.1 Brachybacterium sp.
AGGTCGTCATGGGCGCGGGCCGCGGCACCGAGCAGCGCAGCGTGGGAGCCCGCCTCTGCAGGCAGCACGGGGGTGCCGGCGACCACGTCCATCACCTCGTGCGCCACGCCCTCGTCGAGCGCCTCCCGCCAGGCCCCGCCCACCTCGGCGACCCCGCCGCTGAGTGCGACCACCTCGGGATCCACCACGTTCAGCAGCGCACCGAGTGCGCGCCCGGTCGCCCGGCCCGCACGGCGGTAGGCCTCGAGTGCAGCGGCGTCGCCCTCGGCCGCGGCGGCGGCGAGGGTGCGCCCGTCGGCCGCGGCGGGACCCGCGCCAAGCATCGTGGCGAGACGGAGGATGCCCGGCCCGGAGGCGAGCCCTTCGAGATGGCCGCTGCGCCCGCACGGGCAGGGGACGCCCTCTGCCTCGGGCACCGGCACATGGCCGGCGTGCCCGGCCGCGCCGCGCGCCCCGGCGACCACGTCGCCGTGCAGCACATGGCAGCCGCCGATCCCGGTGCCGATCGCGAGCAGCAGCAGGGAGGTCCGTCCCCGGCCCGCGCCGCAGCGCGCCTCGCCGAGCCCGTGAGCGTGCACATCGTTCAGCACGCTCACCGGCGCGCCGAGCCGCGCAGCGAGCGGGGTGCGCACATCAGTGCCTGCCCAGTCGCGCATCGAGGAGGTGGCGTGGGTGATCCGGCCGGCCGTCGCATCGACGACCCCGGCGGAGGAGACGCCGACGGCTCGCACGCGCACGTCGCCGCGAACCCGGTCGGCGAGGCCGAGCACGGCGGTGAGCACCGCCTCCGGGCCCTCCATCGCCGGGGTGGACACCTCGGCGATGTTCTCGAGCCGCGGCGCGCTCGAGCCTGCGCTCGTGGAGCCAGCGCCCGCGGCCTCGATCCCGTGGACCAGGGCGGTGAGCGATCTGCGCGCCCTGCGCGAGGTGGTCGAGCTGAGGATCGCGCTGGACCTGTCCGTCGCCGAGCAGCTCACCGATCTCTACCGCGACACCGAGAACCCCGAGCTCGAGGGACTCGTGGAGGAGATGCGGGCGCTCGCCTCCGAGGGCAAGCCGTTCCCCGCCGCGGACGCCGCCTTCCACACCGCCCTGTTCGCGCGCCTGCCCAACCGGCTCCTGCGCCAGCTCGCCCAGGCCTTCTGGGAGATCCACACCGAGGCGGTGCCGCTGCTGGGGCTGCCACCGGCCGAGGACATCCTCGTCACCGTCGATGCGCACCGCGACATGCTCGACGCGCTCGAGGCGGGTGACGCCGAGGCGTACCGCGAGGCGGTGATCGAGCACTACCGCCCGCTGGGCCGCGTGCTGCAGGCCGCCGCGACGGCGCAGGACATCGCGCTGTGACCTGCCGCCTGTGATCCGCCACGATTGAGCCGCCGCGCTACCGTGGACTCATGACCGACGCCGATGATGCCCCGCAGCTCGCAGGGCTCGACATCTTCCTGCCGTCCCCGCCGTCCGATCCTGCTCGTCAGGAGGAGTTCCTCGACGAGGCGGCGGCGCTCGCCGAGGCCGGCCACCCGATCACCGTCTACCTCCAGGACGAGGATGCGTGGGCCTTCACCGCCTGCGAGCCGCTCGCGGAGCTGCTGGACTCGGCCGGGGACCAGGTGCTGCCGGTGACCCTGCTCGGCGCGGACATCGTGGTCAGCTCCGTCTATCCCAGCACCGAGCAGATGACGCGCTTCGCCCGGCTCGGCGCCTCTGAGCGACCTCGCCCGAATGCCGCCGCAGCGGCCTGCGGTCCGAGCGGCGCCGCGCCGATGCCGCGCACTG
>DAHVRS010000356.1 GCA_027322375.1 Brachybacterium sp.
TGGACGTGATGCGGGAGACCGGCTCGCACGAGCTGAAGATCTGGCTGGCCGATGGCACGAACTACGCCGGCCAGGACTCGATCCGCCGCCGCCAGGACCATCTGGCGGAGTCGCTGCAGGAGATCTACCTGGGGCTGCGCGAGGGCGAGCGGATCGTGCTCGAGTACAAGTTCTTCGAGCCGGCGTTCTACCACACCGATGTCCCGGACTGGGGCACGAGCCTGCTGCACTGCCTGGCCCTCGGCGAGCAGGCGCAGGTGGTGCTCGACACCGGCCACCACGCACCGGGCACGAACATCGAGTTCATCGTCGCGCAGCTGCTGCGCCAGAACCGTCTGGGCGCCTTCGACTTCAACTCCCGCAACTACGCGGATGACGATCTGATCGTCGGCTCCGCGGATCCGTTCCAGCTGTTCCGGATCCTGTTCGAGATCGTGCAGCAGGACGCGCACCGCCCCTCCTCGGGCGTGAACTTCATGCTCGACCAGTGCCACAACCTCGAGTCGAAGATCCAGGGCGAGATCCGCTCCGTGATGAACGTGCAGGAGACCCTCGCCAAGGCGCTGCTCGTGGATCGCGAGGCGCTCGCGGACGCGCAGGAGCGCCACGACGTGCTCGAGGCGCACGCCATCCTCATGGACGCCTTCTGGACGGACGTGCGTCCGGCGCTCGCTGCCTTCCGCGAGGAGCGCAGCCTGCCGGCGGACCCCTTCGCGGCGTTCCGCGCGAGCGGCTACGAGGAGAAGGTCGCCGCGGAGCGCGTGGGCGGGAACCAGATGGGATGGGGCGCCTGAGCATGAGCACCGCACGCGAGACGATCGACGCGCTCCTCGCCCGCTCGAACGAGCTGGGCGCGGACCCGACCACCACGAACTACGCCGGCGGCAACACCTCCGCCAAGGGCACCGACCTCGACCCCGTCACCGGGCAGGACGTCGAGCTGCTGTGGGTCAAGGGCTCCGGCGGCGACCTCGGCACCCTGCAGGAGAAGGGCCTCGCGGTCCTGTGTCTGGACCGGGTCCGGGCGCTGCAGGACGTGTACCCGGGCGTGGAGCGCGAGGACGAGATGGTCGCCGCCTTCGACCACTGCCTGTTAGGCAAGGGCGGCGCGGCACCGAGCATCGACACAGCGATGCATGCCCTGGTCGACGCGCCGCACGTGGATCACCTCCACCCCGATGCCGGCATCGCGATCGCGACCGCGGCCGACGGGGAGGCGCTGACCCGCGAGATCTTCGGGGACGCGGTGGCGTGGGTGCCGTGGCGCCGCCCAGGCTTCCAGCTGGGCCTGGACATCGCCGAGATCAAGGCTCAGAACCCCGAGTCCATCGGCTGCATCCTCGGTGGTCACGGCATCACCGCCTGGGGTGAGACCTCCGAGGAGGCCAAGGAGAACTCGCTGCGGATCATCCGCGCGGCGCAGGCGCACCTCGATGCGCACGGTGCCGCCGAGCCCTTCGGCGCGCATGATCCTGCCCGTGCCGCACTGCCCGAGGCGGAGCGTCGCGCGAAGGCGTCGGCCCTGTTCCCCGTCGTGCGAGGCCTCGCCTCGACCGATGCGCCGATGATCGGGCACTGGACGGACACCGAGACGGTGCACGAGTTCCTCGCCTCGGAGAAGCTCGGCCCGCTCGCAGAGCTGGGCACCTCCTGCCCCGACCACTTCCTGCGCACCAAGGTGAAGCCGCTGGTCCTGGACCTGCCGGCCGACGCACCGGTCGAGGAGCAGATCGCGCGGCTGCAGGAGCTGCACGCCGCCTACCGCGAGGAGTACGCCGCCTACTACGACCGCCACGCGGAAGCCGACTCCCCCGCCATGCGCGGTGCGGATCCGGCGATCGTGCTGATCCCCGGGGTGGGCATGTTCTCGTTCGGCGCCGACGCGCAGACCGCGCGGGTGGCCGGCGAGTTCTACGTCAACGCCATCAACGTCATGCGTGGCGCTGAGGCGGTCTCCACCTATGCGCCCATCGACGAGGCGGAGAAGTTCCGCATCGAGTACTGGGCTCTCGAGGAGGCGAAGCTGCAGCGCCGCCCGAAGCCCAAGCCGCTCGCGACCCGTGTCGCGCTCGTCACCGGTGGCGGGTCCGGGATCGGCAAGGCGACCGCGACCCGGCTCGTCGCCGAGGGCGCCTGCGTCGTCATCGCGGATCTGAACCTCGAGAACGCCGAGGCCACGGCCGAGGAGCTCGGCGGATCCGATCATGCGGTCGCGCTGCGCGCGGACGTCTCCGATGAGCAGGCTGTGATCGCGATGGTCGCCGAGGCAGTGCTCGCCTTCGGCGGGCTCGACCTCATCGTGAACAACGCTGGCCTGTCGCTGTCCAAGCCGCTGCTGGAGACGACCGCGAAGGACTGGGACCTGCAGCACGACGTCATGGCGCGCGGAAGCTTCCTCGTCTCCCGCGAGACGGCGCGCGTGATGATCGCGCAGGCCATGGGCGGGGACATCCTCTACATCTCCTCGAAGAACTCCGTCTTCGCGGGCCCGAACAACATCGCCTACTCGGCGACGAAGGCGGACCAGGCCCACCAGGTGCGACTGCTCGCGGCGGAGCTCGGCGAGCACCAGATCCGCGTCAACGGCATCAACCCCGACGGGGTGGTGCGCGGCTCCGGCATCTTCGCCGGCGGCTGGGGCGCCTCGCGCGCGAAGGTGTACGGGGTCGAGGAGGAGAAGCTGGGCGAGTTCTACGCGCAGCGCACCCTGCTGGGGCGCGAGGTGCTGCCGGAGAACGTGGCGAACGCGGTGTTCGCCCTGACAGCCGGGGATCTCTCGCACACCACGGGCCTGCACGTCCCCGTGGATGCGGGCGTCGCTGCGGCGTTCCTGCGATGAGCACGGGCGAGGTCGGCGCATGCGCCGTCGCGGCGATCGACCTGGGGGCGACCTCGGGCCGGGTCATGCTCGGGGTGGTGGCGCGGGGCCGGATCGACCTGGTCCCCGCGCACCGCTTCGAGAATCGGCTCGCGCAGCGCGACGGGCACCTGAGCTGGGATCTCGACGCCCTGTGGCAGGAGATCCAGCAGGGGCTCGCCGCCGCGCACGACCTCGCCCAGCTGCGGGGCCTGCCCGGCCTCGCCTCCATCGGCGTGGACTCCTGGGCGGTGGACTACGCCCTGGTCAGCCCCGACGGGGATCGGATCGGCGAGGTGATCGCCTATCGCGATGACCGCACCGACGGGGTCGCGGAGCGCCTTGCGGAGACCGTCTCCGCCGAGCGGCAGTTCGCGCTGACGGGGATCGCCCAGCAGCTCTTCAACACGCTCTACCAGCTCGCAGTGGATGATCGCCTGGCCACGCTCCCCGCGGGCTCGACCGCGCTGCTGGTCCCGGATGCGATCGGGTTCCTGCTCACCGGGCAGCGCCGCACCGAGCTGACGAACGCCTCGACCACGGGGATGCTCGCCGCGGGCGAGGCCGCGTGGGCGCCCGAGCTGCTCGCGGCCGCTGGCGTGGACGAGGGGCTGTTCGCCCCGTTCATCGCGCCGGGCGAGGTGCTCGGCACGGTCCGTCCGGAGCTCGCCGTCCAGCTCGGGATCGGCGAGGTGCCGGTCGTCGCCGTCGGCTCGCATGACACGGCATCGGCCGTGCTGGCTGTCCCTGCCGAAGCGTCGGCGGAAGGCGCCCCTGTCGCGTACATCTCCTCCGGCACCTGGTCGCTGATCGGGCTCGAGCTCGAGGCGCCCGTGGTCGCCGAGGAGGCCCGCGAGGCCGGCTTCACGAACGAGGGCGGGGTGGACGGCACCGTCCGCTTCCTCCAGAACGTCTCCGGGATGTGGCTGGTCAGCGAGTCGATCCGACAGTGGGAGGACGAGGG
>DAHVRS010000375.1 GCA_027322375.1 Brachybacterium sp.
GAAGCCGTCGAACTGGATCTCGACCACGGGCCGGTAGCCGCGCACGGCCAGGCCCACGGCGGTGCCCACGATCCCGGCCTCCGCGAGCGGCGTGTCCACCACGCGCTGGGAGCCGAACTCGGCGTGCAGCCCGTCGGTGACGCGGAAGACGCCGCCGAGCACGCCGATGTCCTCGCCCATGAGCATGACAGTGTCGTCCGCGGTCATCGCATCGCGGAGCCCTGCGGTGATCGCCTTCGCGATCGGAAGAGTGGTGGACGTGCTCATCGGTCCTGCTCCTCGTCCTCGAACTGGGCGATGTACTCGAGGTACTCGGCCTTCTCCGCCGCGACGACGGGGTGCGGCTCGGCATAGGCGTGGTCGAACATTCCGATCGGGTCGGGGTCCTCCATGCCGTGGATGTGGTGGTGGAGCTGCATCGCGAGGTCGTGGGCCTCCTCGTCGCAGCGGGTCACGAAGGCCTCGTCGATCTCGCCGAGCTGCTCGAGGTGGCGCCGCAGGCGCAGGATCGGGTCCTTCGCGGCCCACTCCTCCTCCTCGGCGGCGGGGCGGTAGCGGGAGGCGTCGTCGCTCGTGGTGTGCGCGGCCATGCGGTAGGTGAGCGCCTCGACGAAGACGGGACCGTTGCCGGCGCGGGCGGAGTCCAGGGCGATGCGGATCCCGCCGAGCACGGCGAGGACGTCGTTGCCGTCCACGCGGACCGAGGGGATGCCCCAGCCGCGGGAGCGCTGAGCGAGCGGGACGCGGGACTGGACCTGGGTGGGCACGGAGATCGCCCATTGGTTGTTCTGCGTGTAGAACACGACCGGCGCCTGGAAGGAGGCGGCGAAGGTGAAGGACTCGGAGACCTCGCCCTCGCTGGAGGCACCGTCGCCGAAGAGGGCGAGGACGGAGGTGTCGGTGGTGAGGTCGCCGGTGCCGACCACGCCGTCGCGCTGCAGGCCCATCGCGTAGCCGACGGCGTGCGGGGCCTGGGAGCCGAGCACGATCATGTACGGGTGGGTGCGCAGCTCGTGCGGGTCCCAGCCGCCGTGGCTCACGCCGCGGAACATCTCCAGCAGGCGCCACGGCTCGATGCCGCGCGCCCAGGCGACGCCGTGCTCGCGGTAGGTGGGCACGAGATAGTCCTGCTCGCGGGCGGCATGGCCGGCGCCGATCTGCGCGGCCTCCTGCCCGAGCGCGCTCGCCCAGAGGCCCAGCTGGCCCTGGCGCTGCAGGCTCGTCGCCTCGAGGTCCGCAGCGCGGATCATCACCATGTCGCGGTAGTAGCCGCGCAGGCGCTCGGGGCTGTCCAGGCGGTCCTGCCCGTCATCGCCTGCGAGGGCGGCGTCGAGCTCGGGGTGCGGGGTCCTGGTGCCGTCGGTCGCGAGGAGCTGAACCATCGGCTCTTCGGAGGCGACCTCGGGGATCGTTGATCGGAAGACACTCACGGCGGAGAGCGTAACCTACGGTCCCGTAAGTTCCAAGGATGTGCGACTCGAGACGCGCAACCGGCGCACGGGCAGAGCGTCCTGCGGCGTGTGCGGGAGGGTGCGCGGGGCGTGGGGCGGGGTGAGTGAGCCGAGCACGACGGGAGCACGGGCGCCGGTGTGCGCGGCGCCGTCGGCAAGGGCGAGCGTGCCGGGCAGTCCATGGGCGGAGTGGTATCCGAGCAGGGCGATGAGCAGCGCTTCTTTCCCGTCGGCAGGGATGCCGAGCGCGTCGGCGTCCAGGAGCGGGAGCGGGGCGAGGTGCGCGGAGAGGCGCTCGCGCAGCAGGGGGTTGCGGATGCCGCCGCCCGAGGCGACGACGCGATGGGCACCGAGCGGGGTGATCGCGCGGGCGATGGTCTCGGCGGTGAGCTCGACGAGGGTCGCGAGCAGGTCCGGCAGGGCGAGGGCGTCGAGACCCGAATCGCCGAGGAGGCGGCGCACGTAGTCGCCGTCGAAGTGCTCGCGTCCGGTCGAGCGTGGGAAGGGTCGGGCGTAGAAGGGCTCGTTCTCCAGCAGTGCGGCCAGCACCTCGGCAGAGACGCTCCCCTGCCGGGCGAGGGCGGCGTCATGGTCGGCGGCTTCCCCGGTCGCGGCATGGACGGCGGCGTCGAGCAGGGCGTTGCCGGGGCCGGTGTCCCCGGCGATCACGTCTCCCCCGCTCTTGCCTCCCGCACCGACGAGGGTGAGGTTCGCGATCCCGCCGATGTTCAGCACCGCGGTGGGTTCCTCGTGGCCCAGCAGCAGCTGGTCGAGCAGCGGAGCGAGCGGTGCGCCCTGACCGCCGGCGGCGACGTCCGCGGCGCGCAGGTCGTAGAGCACGGGCACGCCGGCGGCGGCGATCCGGGAGGCGTCGCCGATCTGGAGCGTTGACGCCACAGTGCCGTCGTCGCGCGCGTCGTGGTGGAGGGTCTGGCCGTGCGACGCGATGAGGTCCGCGCCGCCGTGCTCGGCCAGGACCCGGGAGGCAGCAGCGGCGAAGGCGTCGCCGACGGCGGCGTGCAGGCGGTTCCAGGTCGCGACGTCGGCCGGGGCCGGCGGCAGCACGGCGCGCAGGGCCTCGCGGGTCGGGACGGGCCAGGGCTCCTCGCCGATGTGGAGGAGTCTCGCCTCGAGCACGGTGGGATCGTCGGTGCTGCGGGTGAAGTCCACGAGGGCGACGTCGATCGCGTCCAGGCTCGTGCCGGACATCATCCCCAGCACCCTCATCGCAGCCCCCTCACTGCGCGCTCCTCATCGCACTCCCCCGCCCCGGGGCCAGCAGCTGCGCAGCGGCATGCATCATCGTGCGGCCCGCGCCGTGGGCGAGGACGAGGCGGTCGTGGTCCGGGGCGGCGCCCGGCACCCCGGTATGAACCACGACAGTGTCGGGCCGGCGGGCGAGCAGCTCGGCGAGCGCCGCACCCTCGGCCGCATCACTGCGGGGCAGACGGGTGACGGCGAGGACCTGGAGACCGGGGTCGGCGAGGCGGGGGTCGGCGGGCCCGTCGGCTTCGTGGACGAGAAGACCGTGTTCGGCGAGCGCGGCGCTGAGCTGCTGGGGCCGCGCACCGGAGGCGTGCTGGGCGCGCAGGCGCACGTCGACGACGGCGAGGGGGCGAGTGTCGAGCGCTGTGCGTCGGCCGCGGACGGCACGGGCGGCAGCCTCGGCGCCGAGCTTCTCGAGACGGCCCAGAGCTTCGTCGAGCTCCGGGGCGGGGACGAAGCGGCGCCGGGTGCGCAGGGAGCGGAGGCGCTCGCGGGTGCGGGTGGCGCGAGCGTGCAGGACCTCGCGGGGCAGGCGGCCGGAGGCGACCGCGCCCACGAGCGCGTCGTGCGCCTCGTGGAGCATCGCACGGTCGTCGCGTCCCATCGAGGTGCCCAGGCACAGCAGGTCAGCGCCCGCTTCGACGGCGCGGATCACGGCCTCGGGGAAGCCGGGATCGGCGGCGACGGCCTGCATCTCCAGGGCGTCGGTGATCACGAGTCCGTTGTAGGTGCCGCCCACGGCCTCGTCCAGGAGGCGGTGGGACCAGGGGGAGATCGTGGCGGGACCCTCGCCGAGGGCGGGCACGAGGACGTGGCCGGTCATGACGGCGTCGAGCCAGGGAGCGATCCGCCAGGGGGCGAGGTGCTCGCGCCGGAACTCCGACTCGCTGAGATCGATGCGAGGCAGGGCGGTATGGGAGTCGGTGGCGGTCGCGCCGTGGCCGGGGAAGTGCTTCGCGCAGGTGCCGAGGCCGGCCTCGGTCAGGCCCGTCGCGAAGGCGCGGGCATGAGCGGCGACTCGGTCAGGGTCATCGCCGAAGGAGCGGGTGCCGATGACGGGGTTCGCGGGGTCGGTGGAGACGTCGAGGACGGGCGCGAGGTCGAGGTCCACATCGCAGGCGGCGAGCACGTCGCCGAGGGCGCGGCCGGCGGCGCGAGTGAGGTCCACGTCGTCGATCTCGCCGAGCGCCCAGGCGGTGGGGAGGAAGGACCCGGTCCGGGCCTGGATGCGGGTGACGTCCCCACCCTCCTCGTCGATCGCGACCGCGCAGTCCGGCGCGAGGTCGTGCACGACGCGGGAGAGCGCGGCGGCGGTCGCGGGGTCGGGGGTGTTGTGCCCGAAGAGGATGACGGAGGCGAGCCCGGCGCCGAGCACGTCCTCGAGCCAGGTGGGCAGCGTGGTCCCGGCGAAGGGCGCCATGAGCACGCCGAGCGCGTCGGCGTCCCAGGACGGGGCAGGACCCGGGGTGGTGCTGAAGGGGGCGGGACTGGCCATGCCTCAGCCTGTCACGTCCAGGCCGGTCATGAGCAGGTCCCGCCCCCTCGCGTCACGGAGAGCGACGTCAGTCCTTCAGCAGCTCCCGCAGCGCCTCGGGGTCGAGCGCCGGCTGGTCCGCGTCGAGGTCGACGACGGGCAGCGGGCAGTCGCCGAGGTCCGGGACGGGCAGGCGCTCCCCGCCGCGGTTCATCGACTCGTGCGCGATGACGCCGGGGAGGGTGTAGCGGGCGGCCTGCCAGGCGTTGACGACCGGCTGGTGGTTGTCGGCGACAGCGCGCGCGAAGTCGTCGACGAGGAAGTGGTGGGCGCCCTCGTGACCGTTGGGCAGGCCCTGGAACTCCTTGGGCAGGCGGGCCTGGTGATGGGCGCGGGCGGCGCCGGCCACGAAAGCGTCACGCAGGGTGGGCGAGACGTCGGCGAGCCGCGGATCGTCCAGGCTCATGGTCGCGCCGGTGCGGACCAGCTCGGTCACCTCGAGCACGTCCTTCTTGTCGTGCCAGTAGGTGACGTCGATGGTCTCCTCGAAGCTCGAGTCCTCGCCGAAGAAGCGGAAGCGGCTCTCGCGCTTGTGAGAGGGATAGCCCACACGGCGCAGCTCGTTGGTGCGGAAGGCGCCGCCGTTGTCCATCTCGAACAGCGCGAAGGCGTTGGAGACGTCGTTGCGGAACATCGAGACGTCCTTGTCGAAGACGCCGTCGCCGCGAGTGTCCGGGCGGCCGATCGCGGAGACGGAGACGGCGTGACGCTCGCCGAGCACGCCGAGGATCCCGCCGATGGAGTGGGTGGGGTAGAGCAGGGGCGGGTAGGACGCGGTGGACTTCCACTGCTCACCGCCGGAGTACTTGTAGGCGTCGTAGAAGCCGAGGTCCATGTCGTGGACGTAGTCGCCCTCGGCGTAGAACACCTCGCCGAAGGCGCCGGAGCGGTGGATGCGGCGCGCGAGGACCACGGCGGCGTTGTACTGGCTGGTCTCGCCCATCATGTAGACGAGCCCGGTGCGCTGCACCTCCTCGGTGATCGCGCGGATCTCGTCCTCCTTGATCGCCATGGGGACGGCGGAGTAGACGTGCTTGCCGGCGCGGAGCGCGGCCAGGGCGTGCTCGCCGTGGGTCCATCGCTGGGTGAAGATCGCGACGGCGTCGACGTCGGAGGCGAGCAGCTCCTCGAGGGTGTCGAAGCGGCCGGCGAACTGGACGCCGCGTGCCTCGACGGCGTCGATCCGCTCGGGAACGGAGTCGACGGCGTAGAGCGCGTCGATCTCGGGGTGGGCGGCGAAGAGCTCCGCGAAGTGGGACCCGAACTGGCCGATCCCGACGATGCCCAGCGTGAACGACATACTTCCTCCTTGAAATAAAGTGCTGGGAGGAACGCTACGGCACGGCGGGAGCGGGCCGCAAGCCCGTTCGCAGGGCGGCGGGATTCAGGCGGCCGACGGGGGCAGCGGCGACAGGGCCGGCGCCTGCGCCAGCGCCCGC
>DAHVRS010000393.1 GCA_027322375.1 Brachybacterium sp.
CGGCTCCGTGCCGGTCGCGGTGCGAGGGCCCGAGGAGGCCAGCGCCGTGCCCAGCGGAGAACGTTCGATGAAGGGAATGGAGAACCGATGAGCCTGCTCTCAGGACCTGAGGGACCCGCCGCGCACGCCGGGTGGGAGCACGAGCACGAGCGCAAGGGCTTCTTCACCGATACCTCGATCTGCATCGGCTGCAAGGCCTGCGAGGTCGCGTGCAAGGAATGGAACCGCAACCCCCTCGACGGGAACCTCGAGATCCTCGGCTCGAGCTACGACAACACCGGCGAGCTCGGCGCGAACACCTGGCGCCACGTCGCCTTCGTCGAGCAGGGCCAGGAGCGGATCGAGGAGGCGCGGGAGTCCGGGCGCAGGCTCGTCAGCCTCGGCATGCCCGGGATCGGCCCGAAGAGCTCCGGCCCGCGCGGCGCGATGCCTGCCGGGGACCTCTCCACCACCGACCGCACCCCGCCGGACACCCCCGAGTTCCGCTGGCTGATGTCCTCGGACGTGTGCAAGCACTGCACGAACGCCGGCTGCCTGGACGTGTGCCCCACCGGCGCGATCTTCCGCTCCGAGTTCGGCTCCGTCGTGGTGCAGGAGGACGTGTGCAACGGCTGCGGCACGTGCGTGAGCGCCTGCCCCTTCGGCGTGATCCAGCGGCGCGATGACGGGACCGTGTCCCCGTTCGCGGTGCGCGAGGAGGAGGACCCCCGCCGCGGCACCGCCTCGAAGTGCACCCTGTGCTACGACCGGCTCGTCGAAGGTGAGCAGCCCGCCTGCTCCGCCACCTGCCCCACCCAGTCGATCACCTTCGGCGACCACGACGACCTCACCGTTGACGCCCGCGAGCGCGTGGAGGACCTCCACGCGCGCGGCATGACCGAGGCGCGGCTGTACGGCGCGAACCCGAAGGACGGCGTGGGCGGCACCGGCTCGGTGTTCCTGCTGCTGGACGAGCCGGAGGTGTACGGCCTCCCGCCGGACCCACAGGTGCCCACCAAGTCCCTGCCGCGCACCTACGCCCGCACCGGCCTCGCTGCCGCGGGGATGGTCGCTGTCGCGGCCCTGTCCTTCCTGGGAGCGCGCCGATGAGCCTCACCGAGTTCGACGCCGACCGCCCACCGGAGAAGCCCCGGCGCCGCCGCGGCGACGGGACCGGGAAGCGACGCCGCCGTCGCGGCCTCGGCGAGGTCGGGATGGGCGACGGCAGCCGCGAGGGCGCCGTCGTCGAGGACGTCGACGTCGAGCGATCCGAGCAGTTCGACTCCTACTACGGCCGGCCCATCGTCAAGGCGCCGCCGTGGCGGGCCCCGATCGCCGTCTACCTCTTCCTCGGCGGAGTCGCAGGCGGTTCCGGCCTCCTCGCCGTCGGCGCGCAGGCGACCGACCGTCCCGGCCTGCGCCGCAGCGCCCGCCTCGTCGCGCTCGGCAGCGTGGGCGTCGGCACCGCCGCGCTCATCGAGGACCTGGGCCGGCCCGAGCGCTTCTTGAACATGATGCGGACCGTGAAGGTCACGAGCCCGATGAGCCTCGGCACCTGGGTGGTCGCCTCCTTCGGCACCGTCTCCGGGGTGCTCGGCGCGCTCGAGATCGACGAGATGACCGGCCAGCGCGCACCGCTCGGTCCGCTGCGGTCCCTGCTGGGCGCTGCCGAGCTGCCCGCCTCCGCGGTGCAGGCCGTGCTCTCCCCGATCCTCGCCTCCTACACCGGCGCGCTGCTCGGGAACACGGTGGTCCCCACCTGGGAGGCCGGGCGCGGCCACCTGCCGGCCCTGTTCACGTCCTCGGCGAGCCTCGCTGCGGGCGGCGCCGCGATGCTCACCGCACCCGTCGCCGACGCCGGGCCCGCCCGGATCCTCGCGACCGCCGGGGTCGCCGGGGACCTGCTGAGCATGCGCGCGATGAAGGAGTCCATGCACCCGCTGGAGCGAGAACCGCTCGAGACCGGGAAGGCCGGGCAGATGCTCGCCTGGGCGGAGCGCCTCGCGCTCGCCGGCGGCATCGGAACCGTCCTCTTCGGCCGACGGCGCGGCCTCGCCGCCGCCTCCGGGATCGCGCTGCTGGCCGCCTCGGCGCTGACCCGCTTCGGGGTGCTCGAGGCCGGGCTCGAGTCCGTGAAGGATCCGCGCCGCGTGGTCGTTCCGCAGAAAGCGCGCCTGGCCGAGCGCCGCGCCGCCGGCACCACCGACGACTCGATCACCACCGCCGGCTGAGCAGGCTGTGCGTCAGCGCACTGTGATGCCGGAGCCCTCGGTGGTCTCGCCGATCACGGGATAACCCGGCACCTCGCCGACCACGAGCAGCCCGCCGGAGGTCTGCGCATCCGCGAGCAGGAGCAGATCCTCCTCCGAGATCCCGGGACCGGCCTCGATCGCCTCTCGCACCCAGTCGAGGTTCCGGCGCGTGCCGCCGGAGACGTACCCGTCCGCGAGCGCGTCCGCCGCACCGTCCACGAGCGGGACCGACGCCTGCTCCAGCACCGCACCGATCCCGGAGGCGCGGGTCATCTTCCACAGATGCCCCAGCAGGCCGAAACCGGTCACGTCCGTCGCCGCGTGTGCCCCAGCCGCGAGCGCCGCCCGGGACGCGTCCCGATTCAGAGTGGTCATCGCCTCGATCGCGGCGGGGAACAGTTCACCGGTCGCCTTGTGGCGGTTGTTCAGCAGCCCCACCCCGAGCGGCTTGGTCAGCGTGATCGGCAGCCCGGCCTCCGCGGCATCGTTGCGCAGCAGATGCTCGGGGTGCGCGGTGCCGGTGACGGCCATGCCGTACTTCGGCTCCGGATCATCTACGGAATGCCCGCCGATGACCGGAACCCCCGCCTGCTGCGCGACCGCGAGCCCGCCCGCGAGCACCTCCTGCAGCAGCTCGTAGGGCAGCACCTCCCGCGGCCAGCCCACCAGGTTGATCGCGACCACCGGCTCGCCGCCCATCGCATAGATGTCGCTCAGCGCGTTCGCCGCCGCGATCCGGCCCCAGTCGAAGGGGGCATCGACCACGGGCGTGAAGAAGTCCGCGGTCGAGAGCACCGCGGTGTCGCCGTCGATCCGGACCGCGGCCGCGTCATCGCCGTCCTCGAGGCCCACGATCACCTGCGCATACTCCTGGCCGGAGAGGGAGGAGACGACCTGCTCGAGCTCCCCGGGCGGGATCTTCGAGGCACAGCCCCCGCCATGCGCCATCGTGGTCAGGCGGATCGAAGGGCGGGACAGGGGACGGATCGCAGGCTCGCTCATGGCCTGGAGCATAGTGGTCAGGTGCCGGTGCGGCGTGGCATGGGGGGGCGGGGCTCGGACAGGCGTCGACCCAGGTCCTCGCGGTGGTAGCGTGACCGGCGGAGGCGTCTGCGTCCTGGTGGGCGCCCTGGTCTTCAAAACCAGCGAGACCGAGCATCTCGGTCTGGCGGGTTCGATTCCCGTCCGCCTCCGCCACCCGCCCCCGGCACCTGCCGGGAGAGCCCGCGCGCCGAGGAGGTCCCCGTGCCCGTCCTTCCTGTTGCGCGGCCCGCGGGCGAGGACCCGCGCCGCCGCATCCCTCGGACCGACAGGCTGCTGGCCCTGCCGGAGGTCGCCTCAGCAGCCGCGGCGATGGGGGAGCGGGTCGTGAAGGACCTGGTCAGCGCCACCCAGGACCGGGCTCGCGCCGGAGAGATCCCGCCGGAATCGGTGAAGGAGGAGCTGCTCGCCGCCCTCGGCCAGAGAACCGCCTCCTCCCTCCGCCCGGTCCTGAACGCGACCGGCGTCATCGTCCACACGAACCTGGGCCGCGCCCCGCTCTCACCCGCCGCCCGCGAGGCCGTGCAGGACGCCGCCGGATACACCGACGTCGAGTTCGACCTCGCCACCGGAGCCCGCTACCGCCGCGGAGCCGGAGCCCGTGCCGCCCTGCTCGCGGCCTGCCCCGCCGCGGAGGACGCGCTCGTGGTGAACAACGGCGCGGCCGCCCTGCTGCTCGCGACCACCGCGCTCGCGGGCGGGAAGGAGGTGCTCTGGAGCCGGGGAGAGCTCGTCGAGATCGGGGCCGGGTTCCGCCTCGCCGAGCTCGTCGCCTCCGCCGGCGCCCGGGTGCGGGAGGTCGGCACCACGAACCGCACCCACCCCGCCGACTACCGCGACGCCTGCCGCGAGGGCGCGGCTGCGGGCACGGTGGGCGCACTGCTGAAGGTCCACACCAGCAACTACCGCGTCGAAGGCTTCACGAGCGAGGTGGGGATCGACGAGCTCGCCGAGATCGCGCGGGAGCGCGATCTGCCGCTGATCGCGGATCTCGGCTCCGGACTGCTGCACCCCGAACCCTCCCTGCCCCAGGAGCCGGACGCCACCACCGCCCTCACCGCGGGCGCCGATGTGGTTCTCACCAGCGGGGACAAGCTTCTCGGCGGCCCCCAGGCCGGGATCTTGCTGGGCCGCGCCGAGGTCATCGCGCGCCTCGCCCGGCATCCGCTCGCCCGCGCGGTTCGCGCTGACAAGCTCGCCCTCGCCGCCCTCGAGGCGACCCTCTCCGGCCCGGTCCCGCCCGTCCTCGCCGCGCTGCGCACGGACCCGGCGGCGCTGCAGGAACGGACCGAGCACCTCGCCGCCCAGCTCGACGGACGCGTCGTCCCGCACGAGGGCCGCGTCGGCGGCGGGGGAGGGGCCGGAGTGCCGCTGCCCGGCTGGGCGATCGCGCTCGAGGTGGAGCTCGCCGCCCCGCTGCGCCGCGGCACGCCCGCCGTGATCGGCACCGTCCGGGGGGACGCCTGTCTGCTCGACCTGCGCTGCGTGCCCGTCGAGAGCGAGGACGCCCTCGTCGCCGCAGTCACTGCGGCTCGCGCCGAGGTCACCGCACGCACCGGCACGGCCGACGGTGCCGACGGGGGAGCCGCCCGCTGATGCAGGTGATCGCGACCGCCGGGCACGTCGACCACGGCAAGTCCACGCTCGTGCGTGCCCTGACCGGCATCGAACCGGACCGCCTCGCCGAGGAGACCCGCCGCGGCCTCACCATCGAGCTCGGCTTCGCCTGGACCACGCTGCCTTCCGGTCAGGAAGTCTCGTTCGTGGACGTGCCCGGGCATGAACGGTTCCTCGGCACCATGCTCGCAGGCCTCGGTCCCGCACCGATCGTATGCTTCGTGGTCGCTGCCGACGAGGGCTGGCGCGCCCAGTCCTCCGACCACCGCGACGCCCTCGCCGCACTCGGCATCAACCAGGGTCTGCTCGTCATCACCCGCACCGACCTCGCCCCCGACCGGGTCGACGCGGTGATCGCCGAGGCCCGCGCTGAGCTCGCCGGCACCGGTCTCGCAGAGGCCCCCGCCGTGGCCGTCTCCGCAGTGACCGGGGAGGGGATGGACGCGCTGCGGGCCCGGCTCGACGAGGTGGTCGCCGCGGCCCCCGCCCCGGACCCGGACGCCCGGATCCGGCTGTGGGTGGACCGGGCCTTCACCATCGGCGGCGCGGGCACCGTCGTCACCGGCACCCTCGCCGCCGGGACCCTCCACCGCGGCGACCGCCTCTCCGTCCACAGCAGCCACGACGGGAAGAGCGCACGAGGCGAAGCGGGATCGGGGGAGGCCGACGGCGTGGAGGTGCGGGTTCGCGGCCTGCAGAGCCATGGCGAAACGCTCGACGCGCTCGTTCCCGTCCGACGCGCGGCCGTGAACCTCCGCGGCATCGACGCAGATCGGCTCGGCCGCGGGGACGTGCTGCTCACCCCCGGCGCCTGGCATCTCACCACGACGATCGACGTGCGCCGCATGAGCGGGCAGGGCTTCGCCGACGGGCCGGGCGGGGTCCTCGTCCATCTGGGGACTGCCGCGGTTCCCGCCCACGTGCGTCCCTTCGGACAGGACCACGCTCGCCTTGCCCTCGCCCGTCCGCTCCCGCTCGCCGTGGGGGACGCGATGGTGCTGCGCGGCGGCGGCGCCCGCGCCGTGCAGGGCGGAGTCGAGGTGCTCGACGTGGACCCGCCCGCCCTGACCCGTCGCGGGGACGGCACCCGCCGCGCCAGGGTGCTCGCCGCGATGCCGCGCGGCGGTGATCTGGCCGGAGAGGTCACGCGCCGCGGCGCGCTCGCGGAGGAGATCGCGCACCGCTACGGACTCACCGTGCCTGCGGTGCTGCCTGAGGGGGTCGAGCGGCACGGGCAGCACCTCGTCGCCGCTGATGCGATGCAGAACTGGGCCGAGCGCCTCACCGTGCTGGTCCGCTCCGCCCGCGAGACGGACCCGCTCTCCGCCGGCGTCCCGGACAAGGCCGCGGCCGATGCCCTCGCCCTGCCTGCCCCCGCTCTGCTCGACGCGGTCGTGCAGGCGGCAGGGCTGCTCCGCGCCGGCGGGAGGATCCGGGAAGAGGCCGCAACACAGGGACTCGGCGCGGCAGAAGCTGGCGTCGCCGCGCTCGAGCAACGGCTCGCGGGAGCGCACTTCCACGCCCCGGAGGCGGAGGACCTCGCCGCGCTGGGGCTCGGTGCGCGGGAGCTCGCCGCCGCCGCCGCGCAGGGGCGACTGCTGCGACTGGAGGGGGAGGTGGTGCTGCTGCCCTCCGCGCCGGCCCTCGCCATGCGGGAGCTGGCCCAGCTCGAGCAGCCCTTCACCACGAGCCAGGCCCGGCAGGCGCTCGGCACCACGCGGCGTATCGCGATCCCGCTGCTCGAGCACCTCGATGCTCGCGGCTGGACGCGCCGGGTCGATGCTGGGCACCGCGAGGTGGTGCGCTGAGCACGGAGGGGGCGGGGAGCTAGCGCCCGATTCCCCACGTGGCCTTCGCGTGCAGATACTGCTGGTGCGCACGGACCACGGTGTTCCCGGCGCGCAGATACCAGGGGTGCGCAGCAGTGCCCTGGACGGTCTGGGTCTTGCGCAGCGAAGGGATCTCGACGAGGGAGCCGTCCCGCAGCCACAGCAGGACCGCCCCTCCGGGCTCGTGCATCGCAGGGACGATCACCTGATGGACCCGCTCCCAGGGCACCGCGCCGCGCTCACCCAGCATCGTCGACCAGGACACGCCGTGCTCATCGACGCGGGCACAGGCCCGGCGCGCGAGCAGGAACAGCCCGGTGCCCGCCACGATGATCACCAGCCCCACCAGCACCGTGATGACCGCGGCGAGCGGACCGTCCT
>DAHVRS010000397.1 GCA_027322375.1 Brachybacterium sp.
CGGCTGGATCGCGCAGTGGCAGGAGATGATCGACGACCCGGAGACGAAGATCGGCCGTCCCCGCCAGATCTACACCGGCGAGCCCGAGCGCCCCTACGTCCCGATGGGGGAGCGCACCGGCACCAGCGAGCTGCGCCTCGCCGAGCTGAAGGCGGACCTCGACAAGCGCGGCTGACCCCGCCCGTCGGCCGCAGGGCCCCGGCCCGGTCTCCCTCCCCCATTGGGTCCGGGCCGGGGCCCTCGCCATCCCCGGGGTGCGATGCTGAGACCGTCGTGCGGCGTCAGCGCCCGCTGACCAGCACCACCACGCGGGAGCTGTCCCCGCCCTCGACGCTGCCCCAGCTCTGCGCCTCCTCGCCCCGCACCGAGCGGTCCCAGACCCGCCCGCCGTAGGACACCTGCACGATCCCGTCCTCCGCCGCGCGGGCCACCGCCCAGTTCGCGAGCGCCCAGCCCAGCTGCTCATCCTCACCCGGATCGAGCACGAGCGCGGTCGCCCCCGCCCCAGCAGGCGCGGACGTCACCGAGGAGGCGGACTCGAGGGTGGCGGAGAACCGGCCCGCCTCGAGCGCACGCGGGAACTGCCGGGCGAGCTCGGCACGCACCTGCTCCGGCGAGCTCATCGCTCCCACGTCCTCGAGGATGCACACGAGGTTCGCGCCGGACTGGCCGGTCAGCGCCGAGGCGTACAGCCGCCCCTCGGTCTCGTGGTCGCGATACGCCTCGGGGTGCCCGGAGCGCTGGACCCGCTGGGCGACGTCGTTGATGTCCCCGCTCTCGTAGCCGGGCACGTCCTCGAGCGCGTCGTAGAAGGCGTTGGTGGAGTAGATCGGATCCATGATCTCCTCCTCGCTGCCCCAGCCCTGCGAGGGCCGCTGCTGGAACAGGCCCAGCGAATCCCGGTCGCCGTAGTCGATGTTCCGCAGCTGCGACTCCTGGTACGCGGTCGCGAGCGCGATCGACGCGGCGCGCGGCGGCATACCCCGGTCCACGGCGGTCGCGCTGATCAGCGCGGCGTTCGCGACCCGCTCGGTGGTGTAGCGGTGGCTCGTGCCGAGGCCCGTCGCGACGCACGTGCCCGCATGGGCGGGGGAGCCGTAGCGCTGCAGCGCGAGATAGCTCCCGCCCGCGATTCCCACGAGCGCCAGCACGAGCACGAGCGGCACCGCGAGGTGACGGGCGACGGAGCGGGACGCCGAACGGCGACGGGCGGCCATCGAAGCAGGACTCCTGTCAGGACGGGGAGGGGCGGGCGGGTCCGTGTGTGTGCAGGTCAGTTCGCGTGCAGGGCGGTGTTCAGCGCGACGGTCCCTGCCTCACGCGCGAGCGCCTGGACCGCGCCGGTGAGGGAGTGGCGGCGGAACAGCAGCTGCGGGACACCGGAGAGCTCCCGCGCCGCGACGATGCGGGGCACGTCCCCGGTCCCGTCCAGCAGCTCGACCTTGGTGCCAGCCGTGATGTACAGCCCGGCCTCGACTACGCAGTCATCGCCGAGTGCGATTCCGATCCCGGCCTCCGCACCCACGAGCGCGCGTCGGCCGATGCTGACCCGCTCGGTGCCGCCGCCCGAGAGGGTGCCCATGGTGGAGGCGCCGCCGCCCACGTCCGAGCCCTCGCCGACCACGACGCCCTGCGAGATGCGGCCCTCGATCATCGAGGTGCCGAGCGTGCCGGCGTTGAAGTTCACGAAGCCCTCGTGCATGACGGTCGTGCCCTCCGCCAGATGCGCGCCGAGCCGGACCCGGTCCGCATCCCCGATCCGCACCCCGGAGGGCACCACGTAGTCGACCATGCGCGGGAACTTGTCGATCGAATGCACCGAGGGGGCGCGCCCCGCGGCAAGCAGGCGCAGGCGGGTCTGCTCGAAGCCGTCGACCGCGCACGGACCCTCGGAGGTCCACACGGTGGTGGTGAGCAGGCCGAACAGCCCCTCGAGGTTCAGCCCGTGCGGGCGCACCAGGCGGTGGGAGAGCAGGTGGAGCCGCAGGTAGGCGTCGGCCGCATCGACCGGCGGGGCGGCGAGCTCGATCGCGCGCACCACGACCTCCTGGGAGGTGCCACGCAGCGGATCCACGCGCGCGGCAGCGAGGAGCTGGGCGTGAAGAGGATCGGCCACCGGGTCCTCAGGCACCGCGCCGAGGCGGGGTGAGGGATACCATGCATCGAGGACGGCGCCGTCTGCACCAAGGGTGGTGAGCGCGATGCCCCAAGCCGAGATGGCGGGGGAAGAAGTGGCCGGGGAGGTCATGCGCGAAGTCTACGAAGCAGGGCACGGGGGAGACCGCACGAGCGCGGCGAAGAGCACACCGGCGGACCACGGGGTGGACGATGAGCGAGGAGCTCGCCGAGCACGCCCCGGACCGGGACCTGCCCCTGCACCGCAACACCGAGTACCGCCGCTGGCTGCTCGGTGACCTGCTGCAGGACATCGGCACCGGGATCGGCGCGTTCGCCTTCCCGCTCATCACCCTGCTGGTCACCGACTCCCTCGCCGCGACCGGTGCGGTCGCCGTCGTCCAGGGGCTCGGCGCGCTTGTGGGGATGATCCCCGGCGGCGTCCTCGCCGACCGGGTCGAGCGCCGACGCCTGCGCCTGCTCACCGCGGCCACCGCCGTGCTGCTCCAGCTCGCGCTCGTCCTGGTCCTCGCCACCGGCACGGCCGGGGCCGTGGTGCTCGGCGTGCTCGCCTTCGCGGACCGGCTGCGGGACACGCTGCTCGGCACCGCCTCCAACGCGATGCTCAAGCAGATCGTGCCCACCGCGCAGCTGCCCCGTGCGGTCGCCGTGAACCAGGGCCGGGAGGCGGCGGTCGAGATGGGCTCGGGGCCGGCCGGCGGCGCGCTGCTGGGCCTGTCGATCCTCTTCCCGCCTCTCGCCCAGCTGCTGGGAGCGGTGGGATCGCTGCTCGCGACCTGGAGCATGGCGGGGCGCTACCCGCCGCGCGCGCAGGCGACGTCCGCGTCCGTGGTGGAGGACCTGCGCGAGGCGCTCGTCTGGATCCGCTCCCAGCCGATCCGCCTGCAGATGGCCGCGATCGCCTCCGCCGTGAACCTCGGCGCGAACGGCCTGCTGTTCGCGGTGCTGCTCATGCTCGCCGACGATGGCGTGCCCGCCACGAGGATCGGGCTGCTGAACTCGGTGCTCGCCGGCGCGATCCTGCTGGGCTCCGTCCTCGCCCCGCGGCTCGTGGACCGGGTGCCGACGGGAGTGCTCGCGATCGCGCCCGTGCTGCTGATGGCGGCGGTCGGGGCGGCGCTGCCGTTCGCGCCCTCGCTGGTCTGGATCGGGGCCTGCTACGCCCTGCTCGGCATCGGGCTGCCCGCGATCAACTCCTCGACCCAGGGGTTCTTCACCCACCTCACCCCGATCGCGATGCAGGGCCGGATCGGCTCCCTGATGCGCCTGCTCACACTGGGGCTCATGCCGCTCGCGCCCGCGGCCGCCGGCTGGGGCCTGGATCTCGTGGGTCCGCTGCCGATGATGCTCGGCTTCGCCGCGGTGCTGGTGCTCGGCGCGCTCGCCGGTCTGCTGGACCGGGACCTGCGGCGCGTCCCGACGGCCCCGCACTGGGTACGCTTCGCCCGCGAAGAGGGCCTGGCCGCTGAGGAAGAGACAGTTCCCGAGAACGCGACAGCTGCCGAGGGGTGAGCGCCGGTCAGCCCCTCCCGCTCAGACGGACGGCGGCTCGTCTGCGTCCGGCAGCGGGCCGATCCACTCCACCGCCCGCTCCCGGCGCAGGGTCCGCTCGAGCCGTCGGCCCTTGAGCCACACCACGAGCACCGCGGTGACCAGCGCGATGACGCCCCCGATGAGCAGCTGCGGCGCGATCGCCTCGCCGGCGATCTCCTGGCGCATCGCGAGGGAGAGCAGCAGCAGCGCGGCCCCGGAGACGATCGCGAGCACCCCGGCGCCCACGAGCGCGGCCGGGCCCAGCGAGCCGAGCACCACCGGTCCGGCGGAGGTGCCCTGCATGCGGCGACGCAGCGGCAGCCCTCGGCCCAGCTGTCCGGGGCGGGAGACGGCCCAGTCCAGCAGCTCCCGGTCCCGCACCCAGGTCGCGACCGCACCCACCAGCGCCGCGAGTGCGAGCAGGGTCGCGAGCGTGAGCAGCAGAGGCAGGGTCTGCGCCGGCAGGTCAGCGGCTGTTCCCGCGTCCTTCGCATCCAGCGCGAGCAGCACGATCCACAGCCCGCAGCCGGCCGCGAGCAGCAGCAGCGCCCCCTCGAGCAGGCGCAGCGGCAGCTGGCGGGCGCTGCGCTCCGCGGCCGCCGCGGACTCGAGCTCGCCGGCGACCTCGTCGGCCCCTTCCTCGAGCACTACTCGGCGCTCGTCGGCCAGGCGCTGGACGAACTCCTCCACGCCGCCGCCCGCGCGCAGCGTCGGCGCATAGCGGGCGCGCTGCGCGGCGCTCAGCCAGGCGGTGAGGACGAGGGCGTCGGCCGAGGCGCGCTCGCGCGGCAGCAGGTCCGCGTTGACCACCGCGCGCAGCCGCGCGGCGCGTCGGCCGCCGAAGGGTCCCTCGGGCATCGCGGACGGGCTGCGGGGCGTGGGGCTCGGCATCGGCGGGGGAGTGGACATGGCGACATCGTCCCAGACGGGGCCGGGCGCCGGGGGAGCAGACCTCATACTGAGGGGATGATCCACGTTGCCGACCCCGTCCG
>DAHVRS010000426.1 GCA_027322375.1 Brachybacterium sp.
AAGAGCACCACCTTGTTGCCGGCGCCGGTCGCGGCGCCGAGACGGATGTCCTCGTGGCGCATCATACCCACGGCGAGCGCGTTCACCAGGGGGTTCCTCTGGTACGAGGCGTCGAACACGGTCTCCCCGCCGATGTTCGGCAGGCCGAGGGAGTTGCCGTAGCCGCCCACACCGGAGACCACGCCGTGGACGACGCGCGCGGTGTCGGGGTGGTCGATCGCGCCGAAGCGCAGCTGGTCCATGACCGCGACGGGGCGGGCGCCCATCGAGATGATGTCGCGGACGATGCCGCCCACGCCGGTCGCGGCGCCCTGGTACGGCTCGACGTAGGAGGGGTGGTTGTGCGACTCGACCTTGAAGGTGACCGCCCAGCCATCGCCGATGTCGACGACGCCGGCGTCCTCGCCCATGCCCACCAGGAGCTTCTCGCGCATCGCGTCGGTGGTGTGCTTGCCGAAGGTGCGCAGGTGCTTCTTCGAGGACTTGTAGGAGCAGTGCTCCGACCACATCACGGAGTACATCGCGAGCTCGGCGTTGGTGGGGCGGCGGCCGAGGATCTCGCGGATGTTCGCGTACTCGTCCTCCTTGAGGCCGAGCTCCGCGAAGGGCTGCACCTGGTCCGGCGTGGCGGCGGCGTTCTCGACGGTGTCGGACTCCGACGTGGAGCCGTGCGGGGTGGAGGGAGTGTTCTCAGCGGTCATCGCGGGGTCGGGTCCGTTCGTCACGAGGGCTGGGGGACCGGCGGGCCGACGGCCCGGCACGGTGCCACCAGTCTACGAGCGCGGCGCGCTCGGGGGCCCTCCCGCGCAGGAGGTGAGACCGCGGGTGAGACCAAGGCGGCATCAGAGCGCGGCCGACGGGGTGGCTGCCCCGTCGGCCGGGTTCGTCGGGCGCGCGTGTTTAGTTCAGCGCTTCGCTGTCTTCCCAGCCTTCGCTGCCTTCGCCGCCTTCTCCGCGGCGCGGCGCGCCTGCTTCTCCCGGTCCCGCAGCACCTTCTCGCTGACGGGCGCGTCCTTGCTGGCCCGCTGCGCGCGGAAGTACGCGGCGGCCTCGTCCTGCCGCTCCTGTTCTCCGCCCAGCGCGATCGGGGCGCGGACGTGCCCGGGCCGGATGTCGAAGGCAGCGATGAGGTCGAGCACGTGCGGGCGCAGGCGCCACAGCAGACGGCGCAGGTCACCCTCGATCTGCCGCCCCCGCTGGGTGGAGATCATCCCCGAGAGCAGGAACCAGGCGAGGTCGTCGTTGATGACGGTGAGGCCGAAGAGATCCCGGACGTCGGTGAGCACGGCGCGAGAGCCCTCATCCTCGAGCGTGTCGACCGCGGCGGTGAAGGCGCGCCAGCGCACCAGGTCCGCATGGGCGCGGGCTGCCTCCAGCATCTCGACCTGATGCTTGTTGACCTCGGCGGCGGCGTCGGCCGGGCTCATCTTCGCGGCGCCGCGCAGTGCGAGCGCGACCTCCTCGACCTTGACGCGGGCACGGTCGGCGAGCATCTCCTCCTGGAACTCGGCGCTGCGCATCGAGTCGAAAGCGCGCTGCGGATTGCCGCGGTCGGCGAAGGACTGGCCCAGCCGTGCCCAGGGGGTGTGGCGCTTGGCGAGCACCTCGGCGCGCTGGGCGATGAAGCGGCCGATCCCGGCCCGGTCCACGGCTTTCAGCTCGGAGGTGTAGTCCGAGAGCAGGCGCTTGGCGACCAGCTGCAGCAGGATCGTGTTGTCGCCCTCGAAGGTCGCGTACACGTCGAGGTCCTGGTGGAGGCCCACGAGCTGGTTCTCCGCCATGTAGCCGGCACCGCCGCACGCCTCGCGGCACTCCTGGATCGTGTCCAGCGCCAGGCGGGTGGAGGTGGGCTTGAGCGTCGCGGCGAGGGTCTCGAGGTCCTCGCGCGCCTCGGGGGTATCGCCGCGGCCGGAGAAGACGTCATCGAACGCCTGCAGCAGCTCCTCATGCGCGAAAGCACCCGCATAGGTCTCGGCGAGCTTCGGCAGGAGGCGGTGCAGGTGCGCCTGGTAGTCCATCAGCACCGTCTCCTGCGTGGGATCGGCGGCGGTGAACTGGCGGCGCTGGGTCGCATAGGTGATCGCGATGTGCAGTGCGAGCTGGGAGGCGCGGATCGCGGAGCCGTCGTGCGAGACGCGTCCCTGCACGAGCGTGCCGATCATCGTGAAGAAGCGTCGGCCGGGGGACTCGATGGGGGAGGAGTAGGTGCCGTCCGGCGCCACGTCGCCGTAGCGGTTCAGCAGGTTCCGGCGCGGCACGCGCACCTGGTCGAAGGCGAGGCGGCCGTTGTCGATGCCGTTCAGGCCGCCCTTCTCGCCGTCGTCCTCGCTGGAGACGCCCGGCAGGAGGTTCCCCTCCGCGTCGCGCACGGGCACGTAGAAGCAGTGCACGCCGTGGTCGACGCCGTTCGTGATCAGGCGCGCGAAGACCGTCGCGGCCCGCGCGTGGATCGCGGCGTTGCCGAGGAAGTCCTTCCACGCGGCGCGGAACGGGGTGTGCAGGACCCACTCGCCGTCCTCGCCGCCATCGGGGTCGAAGGTCGCGGTGGTGGCGAGGGACTGCACGTCCGAGCCGTGCCCGATCTCGGTCATGGCGAAGGCGCCGGGGGTCTCCAGGCTCATCGCCCCGGGCACCCACTTCTTCTGCTGCTCCTCATCGCCGAGCTGCACGATCGCGGAGGTGAACAGCCCCCACTGCACCCCGGCTTTGATCTGCAGGGAGGGGTCGGCGACCACGAGCTCCTCGAAGGAGGCGACGTTCGCGCCGTTGTCGTTCGGGCCGCCGAGATGCTCGGGGAGCATCGGCAGCGACACCTGCTCCTTCGCGAGAGCCTGCAGCTGCGTGAAGACGTGCTCGCGGTGCTCGGCGACGGTGACGTCCATCGGGCGGTGCAGTGCGGGGCGGGCGGCGCGCGCGCGGGCGGTGCGGCGGCTATCGGCCCAGCGGCCCAGCAGCGCCTCGGAGACGAGCTCGACGTCCAGGCGCTGGGCGTCGCTGGGGAGGGCGGGGATCGGGCCGGTGGGATCGGCGGTGCCCGTGCTCGGCGTGGACGGGGCGGCGGTGCGGGTCTCGGCGGTCATGCGTGCAGTCCTTTCATGAGCCACGTGACCAGGTGGGTCACGAGCTGCTCGGCAGTGAGCGGTGCGGAGGCGGTGAGCGGTGCGCGGTCGTCGTCGGCCGTCGCGTTCGTGAGGGAGATCATCCAGGTGTCCACGGCCCGCTCGACGAAGCCCACGGCGCCGTGGGCCCAGACCTGCGGGGCGGGGACGTCATCCGGCAGGAAGGTCGCGACCAGGCGCGAGACCGAGTCCAGGAAGTGGCTCAGCCCGTCGCTGGGGCGGGTGACGAAGCGGTACACGCCGGGGGAGCGCTGCGCGGTCTCGACATAGGCGCGGATCATCGCCTGGATCCGCTCGTCGGCCCCCGGCTCCCTGCCGATCCGCTCCTCGAGCGCGGCTATCTCCGCGAGGAGCTTCTCGTGCATCGTGGCAAGGATCGAGCGGCCCAGAGCGCGCTGGAGGTGCGCCTTGTCCTCGAAGTACCGGTAGACGATGGACTTCGAGGTGCCGGAGGCGGCGGCGATGTCCTCCATGGTCACATCAGGGCCGCGCTCATGGATGAGGTGCCGGGCCACGTCCAGCAGCTCGGCACGTCGCTCGGCACGGTGGCGGTCCCAGCGGGCCGAGCGGCCATCCACGGGGGCTTGCGTCGTCGCGTTCACAGAACCTAGGGTATCAAGTACTCCTAGTTCTATGTAAAGTCTCGGCAGATGACCCAGTGACCACGAAGAGGTGCCCACAGTGACCGACTTCCCGCGCGACGCCCTGATCCTCGGCGGCAATCGCATCCCCTTCGCCCGCTCAGGCGGGCCCTACGCCGGCATCTCCAATCAGGACATGCTCACCGCTGCGCTCGACGGGCTCGTGGCCCGCTTCGGCCTGCAGGGCGAGAAGCTCGGCGAGGTCGCGGGCGGCGCGGTGCTCAAGCTCGCCAGCGACCTCAACCTCACCCGCGAGAGCGCGCTCGGGACGCCGCTGGACCCCCGCACCCCCACCATCGACATGTCCAAGGCCTGCGCGACCAGCCTCGAGACCGTCGTGCACGTCTCCAACCGGATCCAGCTCGGCCAGATCGACTCCGGCATCGCCTGCGGCGTCGACTCCGCCTCCGACTCCCCGATCGAGGTCACCCCGCGCCTGCGCCGCATCCTCCATCGCGCCTTCGCCGCGAAGACGCCGATGCAGCGCATCAAGGCGCTCTCCGCGCTCCGTCCCGCGGACCTCGCCCCCGTCCCGCCCCGCAACGGCGAGCCCCGCACCGGGCTGTCCATGGGCGAGCATCAGGCGCAGACCACCGCGCAGTGGGGCATCACCCGCGAGGCCCAGGACGAGCTGGCCCTCGCCTCCCACCAGAAGCTCGCCGCCGCGTATGACGCCGGCTTCTTCGACGACCTCGTCACCGGATACCGCGGCCTCGCCCGCGACCAGAACCTCCGCCCTGACTCGACCCTCGAGAAGCTCGCGACCCTCAAGCCCGTCTTCGGCGTGAAGTCCCCGCAGGTCGCCGAGCCCACGATGACCGCCGGCAACTCCACCCCGCTCTCCGACGGCGCCTCCTCCGTGCTTCTGGGCAGCGACGAGTGGGCGGCCGAGCGCGGCCTCACCCCGCTCGCGCGCGTGGTCGACACGCGCAGCGCCGCTGTCGACTTCGTCCACGGCGAGGAGGGCCTGCTCATGGCCCCCGTCTACGCTGTCCCCGAGCTGCTGGACGCGAACGGCCTCACTCTCCAGGACCTCGACTTCTACGAGATCCACGAGGCCTTCGCCTCGACCGTGCTCACCACGCTGAAGGCCTGGGAGTCCGAGGAGTTCTGCCGCGAGAAGCTCGGCCGCGGCGGCGCGCTCGGCACGATCGACCGCGACAGGCTCAACGTGCTCGGCTCCTCCCTCGCTGCCGGGCACCCCTTCGCCGCGACCGGCGGCCGCCTCGTCGCGACCCTCGCGAAGCTCCTGCACCAGACGGCGCTGGAGACCGGACGCGTCCAGCGCGGCCTCATCTCGGTGTGCGCCGCCGCCGGTCAGGGGACCGCGGTACTGCTCGAGTCGGTCACCGACTGACACTCACCGACATCGATCGACCGACACGCTGATACGTCCGGAGGTTCCCATGACCGACGCCTACACCCGCTTCGTCCGCTCCGCCCCGGGCGGCCTGCTCGCCAAGCAGCTGGGCCTGCCCCGCCCCTCCCGCCTGCTGCGCCGCAAGGACCGGCCCGCGCCCGTGCTCGGCCCCGTCGTCGTCCTCGGCGACTCCGCCGGGGCCGACGCGATCGCGCACCGCCTCCTCGAGGACGGCGCCGACGTGCGCCGGCGCCCCGACGAGCTGCGCTCGATCGGCTCCGTGCTTCTCGTCCTCGACGAGATCGCGACCCCTGCCGATCTCGGCCCCGTGGTCCTCACCCTCGCCTCGGCGATGCGTTCGCTCGCCCCGGGCGCCCGGGTCGTGACCATCTCCCGGCCCGCTGGGGGAGGGGACGCGTCGGGTGCGAAGGACGCTGCGCTCGCCGCGGCGCGCGGCGGCGTCGAGGGCTTCCTGCGCTCCCTCGCCCACGAGATGCGCGGCGGCGCGACCGCCAACGGCATCCTCGTCGCCGACGGGGTCGGGCTCGACGCGCCCGGCGTGGTCGGTGCGCTGCGCTTCTTCCTCTCGGCCCGCAGCGCCTTCGTCTCGGGCCAGTTCGTCACCGTCTCCACCTCGGCGGGAAGCGCCACCGAGAACCCCTCCCTCCCGCTCGTTGGCCGCACCGCGCTCGTCACCGGTGCCGCGCGCGGGATCGGCGCGGCGATCGCCCGCACTCTCGCGGCCGACGGGGCTCGCCTCGTGCTCCTGGATGTGCCGGGCGCCGGCACCGAGCTCTCCCGGCTCGCCAACGAGCTGCGCGCTGTCCCGATCCAGCTCGACGTCACCGCTGACGGGGCAGGGGAGCGCCTGGTCTCCTTCCTCCGCGAGCGGGATCTGACGCTGGACGTGGCGGTGCTGAACGCCGGCATCACCCGCGACAAGCTGCTCGCGAACATGACCGCGGACCGCTGGGATCCGGTGCTCGCCGTGAACATCACCAGCCAGCTCACCCTCACCGACGCCCTGCTCGAGGCCGGGGACGTGCTCGGTGAGCATCCGCGCGTCGTCTCCCTCGCCTCCACCAGCGGCATCGCCGGCAACCGCGGGCAGACGAACTACGCCGCCTCGAAGGCCGGGGTCATCGCCTTCGTCGACGCGCTCGCCGCCCGGCTCGCCCCGCTCGGCGGCACCGCGAATGCGGTCGCGCCCGGCTTCATCGAGACCGAGATGACCGCGAAGATCCCGCCGCTGACCCGCGAGATCGCGCGCCGTGTGAACTCGCTCCAGCAGGGCGGGCTGCCCGTGGACGTCGCCGAGACGATCGCCTTCCTCGCGAGTGACGAGGCGGGCGGCATCCAGGGCGAGACCCTGCGCGTGTGCGGCCAGAACATGGTCGGGAAGTGAGCGGCATGCGTGCACGGGCTGCGGCTGCCTCCGGCGAGCAGATCAAGGATCTCGCCGACCTCCCCTCCTTCCCCGCGATCTACGCCGCGGCGCTGGATCCCCGCTCCCGCCGTGGTGGGAAGAGAAGTAGTGGGAAGCGGGATGCTCAGCTGCCGAGCCTCGCCTACCGAGTGCAGAAGGTGCGGATCGACGCCGAGCGGGCACGGGACTTCGACCACCTCATGGGCGGTTCCGCGACGGATCTCGTCCACCCGGGCGTGCTCCACGTCCTCGCTTTCCCCGTCTCGCTCGCCCTCATGGCGCGGCGCGATTTCCCGTTCCGGCTGCTCGGCCTCGTCCACCTGCGCAACCAGATCCTCCAGCACCGCCCCGTGCGGGTGGGGGAGCTCGTGGACGTCGAGTGCCGGGTGCGTGACCTGCGCCCGCATCGCAAGGGCCGCACCTTCGAGGCGGTCTCCACGATCCTCGGCCAGGATGGCGAGATCATCGCGACGGACGTGTCGACCTATCTCGTCCGGGGCGGGGGAGAGGACGGCGCAACGCCGTCGGCCGGGAAGTCGTCGGCCGGTGAGCCGTCGGCCGCCCAGCCGTCCGGCACCTCCCCGTCGGCCGGGAAGCGCGCCGACCGGCGCGCGTTCGAGCCCCCGCGGCCCACGGCCCGCTGGTCCCTCGGCGCGGACACGGGCCGACGCTACGGTGCGGTCTCCGGCGACGTGAACCCGATCCACCTCTCCGCGCTCAGCGCGAAGGCGTTCGGGTTCCCCTCCGCGATCGCGCACGGGATGTACACCGCCTCCCGCGCCTTCACCGAGTCGCGCGTGGACCTCTCCCGGCCGCTGCGCTGGGACGTCTCCTTCGACGCCCCGGTCACCCTGCCCGGCTCCGTGCTCGTCGCCTACGAGGACGACGCCGATGCCGGGACGGTCCGCTGCGTGGGCTGGCGGCCCGGCCGCGGCGAGAAGGGCCCGCGCCGCTGCTTCGAGGTGGAGGTCACCACCCTCGAGCGGTGACAGAGGCGCCAACCGCGCGCCGACGCGATGCGCGCGGTGTGCGGGGCATCGGACGAGCTGCAGAAGACCGGCGGCCGACGGGGAGTCCCATCGGCCGCCGGTCTTTGTGCTGCGTGCTCGTTGGTCGGCGGGCCCTTGTGCTGTCGAGAGGCGGAGGAGCTCGATGATCGTCCCGCCGAGGTGGGCATGGAGAGGATTCCGCGTGCGCGAAAGATTGTGAATCACCGTCATGCTGCCTCGTTCGCACTGGGCGATGGTGAAAATATCGAACACATTTCTCGTGCGAAGCGATGCGTGTCGTGGGTCGTCGAAAGATCAATTTGACGGCCATGGAGCCTCGCTCCACAGCGTGCAGTGATCCACAGCTGGAAATTACTAGGCGGTATGATGTTCGAAAGGCTTGGTCGAGTCGCATGGGTGTGCGAAAAGAGGGGTATGTCGATCACCGCCGATGGGGACCCCGCAGTGGGCCGTGGAGCTCACCGGGGCGATCGAGG
>DAHVRS010000432.1 GCA_027322375.1 Brachybacterium sp.
CCGCCACATCACCGTCTCCACCGTCGGCCTCGCCCCGGCGGTCCGCAAGCTCACCGCGGAGAAGATCCCGGTCACCCTCGCCGTCTCCCTCCACGCCCCCGACGACGCGCTGCGCAATGAGCTGGTGCCGATCAACACCCGCTTCGACGTCGACGAGATCCTCGACGCGGCCTGGGAGTACTTCGAGACCACCGGCAGGCGCGTCTCCATCGAGTACGCGCTGATCCGCGACATCAACGACCAGGCGCACCGCGCGCAGCTGCTCGCCGACCGGCTCATCGCCAAGGGCGGCGCTCACTGGATTCACGTCAACCCCATCCCGCTGAACCCGGTGAAGGGCTCGAAGTGGACCGCCTCCGATCCGATGGTCGAGAAGCGTTTCGTGGAGATCCTGCGCGAGAACGGCATCTCCGCCACGATCCGCGACACCCGCGGCTCGGACATCGACGGGGCCTGCGGCCAGCTCGCCGCCGAGGTCATCGAGTCCGATTCGCACCGCGCGGACCGCGAGGCACGCGTGGCCCGGGTCGAGGCGGTCGCCGCGACCGTCGCCGAGTGACCCGGCGCTGATTGCCGCTCCTGACTGCCGCTCCTGACTGCCCCGCCCCGACTCTCCCGAGGAGGACCTGTGGACGTTCGATTCCGCACGACGATGTTCGCTGAGGCGTACGAGATCTCGGAGGTCGATGACTTCCTGGACCGCTGCGATAGGGCGCTGCAGACGGGGGACGGCTCCGTCACCGCCGAGGAGGTGAGGGCGGTCCGCTTCAGCTCGGTCCGCTTCCGCGCCGGCTACGCGATGGAGGAGGTCGACGACTTTCTCGACGACGTCCTCGCACCGCGCTTCGAGGCCGCGGCCGACGGGATCTCGTCGGCGGACGGATCGTCGAACGTCGGCGCGATGGACGTCGGTTCCACCACGTCCGCGGCGCCGCCCGCAGGCTCCGACGGCGCGGGCATCCACCCGGCCGAGAGCAGGCCCGGCCTGTTCGCGCGGCTCTTCGGCCGCTCCCGCTGACCGCCGCGCCGCCCGAGACCGCCGCCGGGGAGCGCCCGCGCCTCCCCGCCACCCCCGTCCCACGCCGCTACAGTGGGACCTCGACAGCACCGAGGAAGGACCACCAGGTGAGCACATCGTTCGAGCGTGTCTCGCGCTTCAGCGTCGGATACGACATGCGCGAGGTCGACGAGTTCCTCTCCCGCGCCCGCAAGGCCTATGAGGGGCGCGACCCCTCCTTCGACGGCGGCGACATCACTGCGGCGAGCTTCGGCACCGAGCGCGGCGGCTACGACATGCGCGTGGTCGACGAGGCGCTGGACCGTCTCTCCGACGCCTTCGCGCTGCAGGCGCGGGATGATGCGATCGCCCAGCAGGGCGAGGCGGCCTGGGTCGCACAGCTCACCGAGCGCGCCGAAGTCCTCAAGGAGCGGCTCGAGCGTCCCGCCGGGGAGCGCTTCGCCCCCGCCGCGCAGGGCGAGCCCGCCTACGACAAGGCAGACGTGGACGCTCTGTGCGATCAGCTCGTCGCCTACTTCACCGACGGGCACCCCATGAGCGTGGACGACGTGCGCCGCGCCGCGTTCGGGCGCCGCCGCGGCCCCGACGGCTACCGCGAGGCCGTGGTCGATGTCTATCTCGACCATGTCGCGGACGTGATGGCCTCCGTGCCGTGACCGCTGCTCCCACTCGCCGGCTCGTCCTGCTGGGGTCGACCGGGTCGATCGGCACCCAGGCCCTGGACGTCCTCACCCGCTTCCCGGACATCGTCCGCCTGCACGGCCTCGCCGTCGGCGGGACCCGCCCTCAGCTCGTCGCCGAGCAGGTCCTCGCGCACCGGCCCGAGCAGGTCGTCGTCGCGGATCCCGCCCATCTCGACGCTGTGACCGAGGCAGTCGCCACCGCGTGCCGCGCCGAAGGGATCGCGGTGCCGAGGCTCAGCGCCGGCCAGGATGCCGTGACAGAGCTCGCCGGTTCCCTCGGCGCTGGGGATGTGGTCCTCAACGCGATCACCGGCTCCGTGGGCCTGCTGCCCACCCTCGCCGTTCTCGCCTCCGGTGCCCGCCTGGCGCTCGCGAACAAGGAGTCGCTCGTGGTGGGCGGGACCCTTGTCACCGCCGCCGCGGCGCCCGGCCAGATGCTGCCCGTGGACTCCGAGCACACCGCGATCGCGCAGGCCCTCGCCGGAGTCCGCCGCGACCAGGTCGACCATCTCGTGGTCACCGCCTCCGGCGGTCCCTTCCGCGGCCGTACTCGCGCCGAGCTCGCGGACGTCACCCCGGAGCAGGCGCTCGCCCACCCCACCTGGTCGATGGGCCGGGTCATCACCACGAACTCCGCCACCCTCGTGAACAAGGCGCTCGAGGTGATCGAGGCCTGCTTCCAGTTCGACCTGCCCGAGGACCGGGTGCAGGTGGTCGTGCATCCGCAGTCGATCGTCCACTCGATGGTCACCCTCATTGACGGCTCCACGATCGCGCAGGCGAGCCCGCCGGACATGCGCCACGCGATCGGCTGGGCCCTCGCCCACCCGGAGAAGCTGCCCGGCCTCGCCGCGGCGCTGGACTTCAGCGCCGCCCAGTCCTGGACCTTCGAGCCCGTGGACGAGGACACCTTCGACGCGATCTCGCTGGCACGTGCCGCACACCGTGAGGGAGGCGGCGCGATGGCGGTGTACAACGCTGTGAACGAGGAGGCGGTCGATGCCTTCTTCGACGGCGCGCTGCCTTTCCTGGGGATCACCGCGCTGATCCGAGAGGTCCTCGAGGATCCCTCGCGTGCACGCGTCGAGGCCTCGGACGGCGTTGAGGCGCTGCTGGCGCTCGAATCCTGGGCCCGAGGCGCGGCGCGTGACCGGATCACCGCGAGAGGCTGAGGGGTGCTGCTCTTCGCCCTCGGCGTGCTGATCGTCGGTGTGGGCCTCGCGCTCTCCATCGCGCTGCACGAGATCGGCCACCTCGTCCCCGCGAAGCTGTTCGGGGTGCGCGTCACCCAGTACATGATCGGCTTCGGGCCGACCCTCTTCTCCCGCACCCGCGGCGAGACCGAGTACGGCATCAAGTGGATCCCACTGGGCGGCTACATCCGCATGATCGGCATGTTCCCGCCGCACAAGGGGGAGCCCGAGGGCACCGTCCACGAGGACTCCACCGGTCTGCTGCAGCAGATCACCGAGCTGTCCGACGAGGCGAAGGAGTACGAGTCCTCGCAGTACGGACCCGAGGACGCGCACCGCACCTTCGTGGCGCTCTCGGCGCCGAAGAAGCTCGTCGTGATGCTGGGCGGGCCCTTCATGAACCTGCTCATCTCCGTGGTGCTCATGGTGGTGCTGGTCAGCGGGATCGGCCTGCCGGGCGTCACCACTACCGTGCAGTCCGTCTCGAAGTGCGTGGTCCCGGCCGACGCCCCGGCGGACACGAGCTGCGAAGGCCGCGAGCCCGCGCCCGCCCTCGCTGCGGGGATCCTCCCCGGCGACGTGCTCACCGAGATCGACGGCCATCCCATCCATCGCTGGTCCGACGTCACCACTGCGGTGCGCGGCGCCGAGGACCGCACCGTCGAGGTGGTCGTGGACCGCGATGGGGAGACCCTCCACCTCGAGGCGACGATGATCCTCGACCAGCGGCCCGTGCTCGACGAGGACGGCGCCGTCGTCTACGCCGAGGACGGGACGCTGCTCACCGAGGAGGTGGGCTTCCTCGGCGTCGCCGGCACCCCGGATCTCGTCCCGCAGTCGCCGGCCGTGGTGCCCGAGATGGCGTGGTCCGCCTTCACCCAGACGGGGAAGCTCGTCCTCACCCTGCCGGTGAAGCTGTGGGACGTGGGCGTCGCCGCCTTCGGCCCCGGCGAGCGGGACCCGAACGGGCCGCTCGGCGTGGTGGGCGTCTCCCGCCTCGCAGGCGAGGTCGCTGCGGCGGATGAGCCGGGATTCGAGCTGCGCGAGAAGACCGGGACGATGATCTCGATGCTCGCCTCGCTCAACATGGCGCTGTTCGTGTTCAACCTCGTGCCGCTGCTGCCGCTGGACGGCGGGCATGTGGCCGGGGCACTGCTCGAGGGCGCCCGGCGCACGATCGCGAAGCTGCGCGGCCGCCCCGACCCGGGCCCCGTGGACATGTCCCGCATGCTCCCGCTCACGAACGCAGTCGCGCTCGTGTTCATCGTGATGACCCTGCTGCTGCTCTACGCGGACATCGTGGACCCGATCACCCTGTTCTGAGCGGGCCCGCACGCCGACCCGCGTCAATGCTCCGCCCCGTCGGCCGTTCTGGAGCCCGGGACCCCGGAGGCTGTGCCCTGGGCCACCGCGTCCGTGCAGGTGCGGTGGAGGTGTCGCACCTCGCCTTCCCGACGGGTCGGGGCGGGCCATAATGGGGGCGTGACTTCCGTGAGCCTCGGCATCCCCACCGTCAAGACGCCTCCGCCGGTCCTCGCCCCCCGGCGCAAGACCCGCAAGGTCAAGCTCGGCTCCCTCTATGTGGGCGGCGACGCACCGATCACGGTGCAGTCGATGACCACCACACCGACGCATGACATCAACGCGACCCTCCAGCAGATCGCGGAGCTGACCGCCGCAGGCTGCGACATCGTGCGCGTGGCCTGCCCGCGCCAGGAGGACGCCGACGCGCTCGTCGCGATCGCGGCGAAGTCCCCGATCCCGGTGATCGCCGACATCCACTTCCAGCCCAAGTACGTCTTCGCCGCGATCGAGGCCGGCTGCGCCGGGGTCCGTGTGAACCCGGGCAACATCCGCCGCTTCGACGACCAGGTCAAGGACATCGCGAAGGCAGCGAACGATCACGGCACCGCGCTGCGCATCGGCGTGAACGCCGGCTCGATCGACCCGCGCATGATGAAGGGCGACCGCGTCACCCCCGAGGCGCTCGTCGCCTCCGCGAAGTGGGAGGCGTCTCTCTTCGAGGAGCACGGCTTCCACGACTTCGGCATCTCGGTGAAGCACAACGATCCGATCATCATGGTCGAGGCCTACCGCCAGCTGTCCGAGGCCGGTGACTGGCCCCTGCACCTCGGCGTGACCGAGGCGGGCCCTGCCTTCCAGGGCACCATCAAGTCCTCGAACGCCTTCGGCATCCTGTTGGGCGAGGGCATCGGTGACACGATCCGCGTCTCCCTCTCCGCCCCGCCGGTGGAGGAGGTCAAGGTCGGCAACCAGATCCTGCAGTCGCTGAATCTCAAGCCGCGCAAGCTCGACATCGTCTCCTGCCCCTCCTGCGGCCGCGCCCAGGTGGACGTCTACTCCTTGGCCGACAAGGTCACCGAGGGGCTCAAGCACCTCGAGGTGCCGCTGCGCGTGGCCGTGATGGGCTGCGTCGTCAACGGTCCCGGCGAGGCGCGCGAGGCGGACCTCGGTGTCGCCTCCGGCAACGGCAAGGGCCAGATCTTCGTCAAAGGCGAGGTCATCAAGACCGTCCCCGAGGGCGAGATCGTCGAGACCCTGCTCGCCGAGGCTAACCGCATCGCCGCCGAGATGGGCGAGGACGCGTCCACCGGCAGCGCCCCCTCCGTCTCCGTGGGCTGACCCGCATGTTCCGGCGCGGCGGGCGGGTCCGTCCGCTCCGCACGGCCAGCTTCGACGCCGCGCTCGCGCTGGCCATGACCGACCCGGTCACCAATGCGCTGGCCGGTGCGCGGCTGAAGGAGCTGTCCCGCTCCGTGGGCCTCGGGCAGGAGTTCTCCCTCACCGGGGAGGACCCGAGCCCTGAGGGACTGCTCTGGCACGGCGTGAACCTGTCCCCGGTCTCCGCCTCTGCGCAGGCGCTGGACGACTTCGGCCGCCATCTCACCGGGCGCGGACGCCGCGCGAGCTCCGTGGTGGGGGAGCGCGCCGCGGTCGAGCAGCTCTGGGACGCGATCGCCCCTGACTGGGAGCGCGGGGTGCGGGAGTACCGCTGGAGCCAGCCGCTCATGCTCGCCGCGCCCGCCGACCAGCTGCCCGCCGCACCTGCGGTCCATCTCCGCCCCGCGATGCCGGGGGAGGAGGCACTGGTGCTGCCCGCCGCCGTCGCGATGTTCCGCGAGGAGGTGGGCGTGGACCCGCTCGCCGGAGACGGTGGCCGCTCCTACCGCGCCCGCGTCGCCGAGCTGATCCGCCGGCGCCGCACCTACATCGTCCTCGAGGACGGCCAGGTGCTGTTCAAGGCCGACGTCGGCGCACTCTTCGGCACCGTCGCCCAGATCCACGGCGTATGGGTGCATCCCGAGGCACGCGGCCGCGGGCTGGGCCGCGCCGGGATGGCAGCGCTCGTGGCGCGGGTCCGGCGGGATCACGCCCCGCAGGTCTCGCTCTACGTCAACGACTTCAACACCCCGGCCCGCCGCGCCTACGCCGCCTCCGGCTTCCACCAGGTGGGCGAGCTCTCCACGATCCTGTTCTGAGCCGAGGCCGGACGGCTCTCTCAGGATGCTCAGGGACGCGCGGTGTCCGCGGGGCGGTGCGCGGTGAGCACGTACTGCAGGGCGAGCCGGTCGGGGTCCTCCCGCAGCCGGTAGCGATCCCCTTCGCGCACCATCAGCTCGGGCCACGGGCACCAGGCCGCGTACGGGACCTCCTCGAAGGAGTCCAGCACCAGCCCGGCCTCCAGCAGCGCCGTGATGATCTGGCCGATCGAGTGGTTCCACTCGTGGCTGACCGTGTGAGTCATGCGTGGCGCGCCCTCGGGAGCGGGGACATAGCTGACCTCCTGGTCCCAAGTCATCGGCTGTTCGCGCTGGAAGTAGGGCTGCTCGATCCGGAGGCCGTCCGAGACGTCGTCGCCCACGGCCATGAACATCGGATGGTCGTCCCGGATCAGGAATTGCCCTCCCGGTCGCAGCAGCGAGGCGACCACCTGCGCCCATGCCGTGACATCCGGCAGCCAGCACAGCACCCCGATCGAGGTGTACACGAGATCGAAGTCGCCGGTGACCGCCTCCCGTGCGTCGTACACGTTCGCTTCGACGAACTCGATCTCCGCGCCGGCGCGTGCAGTGATCTCCCGGGACCGGGCGAGCGAGCCGGGGGAGAGGTCCACCCCCACGACTCGCCTTGCCCCGAGCCGGGCGAGGCTCAGCGTGTCCGTGCCCAGATGGCACTGCAGGTGGATCACGTCGCGTCCGGTGAGGTCCCCGAGCCGGTCGCGGTCCTGGGCCACCTCGGGCGTGATCCGTGCGGGATCGGCCACGAGCTCCTCGATCCCGTACCCGGCGGCGACATGCAGCGCGGCGCGGTCATCCCAGTTCGCGCGGTTGTCCTCGAACAGGCGGGCGCGACTCTCGCGGTCCATCTCGGTGTCCTCCGTCGGTGCAGGGGTCCGAGCTGACGTGCAGGGGGCAGCACCGGACCAGGCGCATCAGGGAGCGCCCACGGGCACGCTACGGGAGGGGCCCGCACGCGGCCAGCGATTTCTGCTCGCGCCGCGGTGCGCTGACCGGTAGGTTCAGGACATGAGCGACGACGACGCCCTCA
>DAHVRS010000434.1 GCA_027322375.1 Brachybacterium sp.
CGGACGGCACCGTCGAGGTCACTGTCCCGGCCGTGGTCGCGAATCTGCCCACGGCGACCCGGATTCCCGCGCTCTCGCAGATCGAGGCGTCGCTGCGCTCCATGCGCGCCCTCGCCGGGATCCGCCTGGTCCTGGACGGTCAGGAGGTCGTGCTCGGAGAGGCGGAGCGGATCGAGCGCGCGCTGCCCGGGCACAGGCCGCTCGCGGCCGGTCCCACGGGCGTGATCTCCCTGTCCGATCCGGGGGCGGGCGCGGAAGCGCCGCAGCTCGTCCCGCCCTTCGCCGAGCTCGCCCTCACCGCGCCTGCGATCGCGCAGGACGGCGTGCTCGCCGCGGCCCTCGATCCTGCCGGCGGCGTGGTGCTGCTCGCCTCGACCGACGGCTCCGTGCCGCTGCGGGAGGCGGCGACCGGCGGGGCCTTCATCGCCCCGAAGCTGGACGATCTCGGCTATGTGTGGACCGCGACCCGCTCGAGCGCGGGCGCGCTGCTGGCGCTGTCCGGCCGGGGCCCCGAGCACGACGCGAAGGTGGACGCGCCCTGGCTCGCGGGCCGCGAGGTGCGAGGCCTCGACATCGCCGCCGACGCGACGCGGATGATCCTGCTCTCCTCCGACCAGGCAGGCACTCGCGTGGACCTCTGCGCCGTGGTGCGCGGCCCCGACGGGATCCCGACCTCCCTCACCGAGCCGGTGCAGATCCGCACCTTCCTCGATGACATCACCCAGGCGGTCTGGTACGACGAGGTCGCGATCATCGTGCTCGGCACGGACACGGGCGCCGACGAGCAGCGGGCCCAGGTGGTGGACTTCGCGACCGGTCGCGAGGCACTGCCTGCGCTCGCGAGCGGCATCGATCGGATCGCCGGCTCCGTGGTCGCCGAGACCGTGTGGGCAGGCACCCGGGACGGTGAGCTGCTGCGCAGCGACGGGGAGGGCTGGACCCCCGTGGACATCGAGGGCCACGACCCCGCGTTCTACTGAGCGGAGGCGTCTGCGACCGTCCTCCCTCCCCGTCTCGCGCTCGTCCACAGCGCGTGTGCTCGCCGTGCGCGCACCGGAGCGGGGATGCTCCGCTGGGCGCATGTCGGAGGAACACCCTGCGGATCCCGGAGCCGCGCCACCCCTGTGCTCGCTGCCGTCCCTGCTCGGCGAGGTGCTCGCCCAGACCTGCGGGCTCATCGCCCCGCGCCAGTGCCCCTGCGGCGCTGAGGGCACACGCCTGTGCTCGGAATGCGCCGCACTGCTGGCAGAGCCTCTGCGCCGGGTCGAGGACGGCTGTGACGCGCTCCAGCTGCTGAGCGCCGCCCGCACCACCGCGCGCGAGGTCGGAGGCGAGCTGCTCCCGGCCGGGGTGGACCACACCCCGCTGCTGCCGGTCCTCGCCCTCGGCGAGTACGGCGGCGATCTCCAGCGCCTGGTGCTCGCCTGGAAGAACGGCGGGATGCTGCACCTGGTGCGGCCGCTCGCCGCTGCGCTCGCCCCGGCCGTCGCGATGCTCGTCGGCGCCGACGAGCCACCGCCCGCGCTCGTGCCCGTCCCCTCCCGCCGCGCCGCCCGGCTGCGCCGCGGCGAGGACCACACCGCCGAGCTCGTGCGCCGCCTCGCTCAGGCCGGCGCGGGGACGGCTCTGCTGCTGCGCGCCCGCCCCACCACCGGGCAGGAAGGACAGGGCGCACGGGCTCGCCGCACCCGCCGGGTCGCGCTGGAGGGCAGGCGTGCCCGCGAGGCGGGCCGCCGCGGCACGCAGGTCGTGCTCGTCGACGACGTGGTCACCACCGGCTCCACCCTGCGCGGCATGCACGAGGCGCTGACCGCTGCAGGCATGCAGGTGAGAGGCGCGGTCGTGGTCGCCGCGTCGCGCCTTCCGCACGCTGGCGGGACAGTCCCGGCTCCGCTGCGGGAAAGGGACCTCCGTCCAGGACACGCGCAGTGAAACGTGGCATGCTTATGGCACTCGCCACATCGAGGCGGGACCCCCTTCCGAAGGAGGTGCGATACCCCGCCGACGAGCCATCGCGGCCGGGCTCAGAGAGCGGCCGCACCCCGATTGGAGGAGAATCCCCTCATGGAGATCAACGTCGTCGGACGTCACATGGACGTCCCGGA
>DAHVRS010000449.1 GCA_027322375.1 Brachybacterium sp.
CCCGCCGGGGCCGAGCTTGATGTTCCGCTCCACCTCGGCGCGCGGGATGTGGGCGACCACGCGGCGCCGCATCGCCCGGGTGTCCTCGACGAAGCCGTCGCGGGTGGAGGCCTGCCACACCCACGGCTCGACCATGTGCTCGTACTCGACGCCGAGCTCCCGGTCGCCGGCGGCGGCGCGGGCCTTCAGCAGCGCCTGGAATTCCCAGGACTTCGCCCATTCGGAGTAGTAGCGGCGGTAGGAGGCGATGGTGCGCACCAGCGGGCCGTCCTTGCCCTCCGGGCGCAGGTTCGCATCGACCTGCCACAGCGAGCCCTCGGCGGTGCGTTCGGAGCAGGCGCGGGCGAGCTCGCGGGCGAGTGCAGAACCGATCCGCAGCAGCTCCTCGTCGTCGTCGTGCTCCTCCCCCTCCGCGTCCTCTGTCTCGCCGGCTCCGTCGGCGCCGGCAGGCTCGTGCTCTGCAGCGGGGGCGACGACGTGCATGACGTCGACGTCGGAGATGTAGTTGAGCTCGCGGGCGCCGGTCTTCCCCAGCGCGATCACGGACCAGCGCACCTTCTCGTGCCCCTCGACGGTGGCGCGGGCGATCGCGGCGGCTGCTTCGAGGGCGGCGTCGGCGAGATCGCTGATCGCGCCGGAGACGCGGGGTTGGAGCTCGGTGGGATCGGCGGAGCCGACGTCGGCCGCAGCGATCTGCGCGAGCCGGGCGTGATACGCGATCCGCAGGGCATCGCGCTCCTCCCGGCCGCCGTGCGCGGCGACCGGCACTGCGGCGTCCGGGTCCGCCCCGACGGCGGTGAGCAGCGCGGCGCGCACCTCGGCGGCGTCGCGGACAAGCTCGTCATCGCCCTCGCGCAGCACGTCGAGGTGCTCGGGATGGCGAGCGAGGAAGTCGCCGAGAGCGACCGAGCTGCCCAGCAGCGTCACAAGGCGCGCGCCCCCGGTCCCTTCGCTGCCGATCCCTGAGAGGAACTCCTGCAGCAGCGCGTCCTGGCCGGCCTCCTGCGCCGCCTCCGCGAGGTGCAGCAGGCCGAGCACGGCGTCATCCCCGTCGGCCGTCTTGCCGAGCGCCTCCGCGGCGCCGGAGGGCAGGCCAGCGAGAGCGGGCTCCTCGAGGAAGCGCTGCACCCGGTCGGTGCGGCTGAAGCCCAGGCGGGCCAGGACCCCGGTGGTGGCGGGCGGTTCGGTGCTCACCTCGTGCCTCCTCACACGCGGCTGAAGGTGGAGCGCAGCTCGTGGTCGGTGACCTGCTCGCGGTAGCGCTCCCATTCCTGCCGCTTGTCCCTCAGGAAGAACTCGAAGACCTGCTCGCCGAGGGTGGAGGCCATGAGCTCGGAGCCCTCGAACACCTCCAGCGCACGGAACAGGTCGGTGGGCAGCGGCTCGATGCCCATCGCGCGGCGCTCCCGCTCGGTGAGCTCCCAGACCGCGTCTTCCGCGCCCTCGGGCAGCTCGTACTCGCCCTCGATCCCGGCCATTCCGGCGGCGAGGAGCACCGCGAAGGCGAGATAGGGGTTCGCCGCCGAGTCCAGGCCGCGGAACTCGACGCGGGAGCTGGTGCCCTTGGTGGGCTTGTGGAAGGGGACGCGCACCAGGGCGGAGCGGTTGTTGTGGCCCCAGCAGATGTAGCTCGGCGCCTCCTGCGCGCCCCAGAGGCGCTTGTAGGAGTTCACCCACTGGTTCGTCACCGCGCTGTACTCGGGGGCGTGGCGCAGCAGACCGGCGATGAACTGGCGGCCTATGCGGGAGAGTCCGTACTCGGCGCCCGGCTCGTGGAAGGCGTTCTTCCCGCCCTGGAAGAGGGAGAGGTGGGTGTGCATGCCGGAGCCGGGCTGGTCGATCATCGGCTTGGGCATGAAGGTGGCGACCTGTCCCATGGACAGCGCCACCTCCTTCACCACGGTGCGGAGGGTGAGGATGTTGTCCGCGGTGGTGAGCGCGTCCGCGTAGCGCAGGTCGATCTCGTTCTGGCCAGGCCCGCGGGC
>DAHVRS010000463.1 GCA_027322375.1 Brachybacterium sp.
GCGGGCGAGCAGCCCGGCCTCGAGACCCGTCTGCTCAGCGCGGCCGGTGCTCGCGATCAACTCGGCCATCAGCGCGATCACGGCGTGCTTGTCCCCGGGCGGGGCGACGTCGAGCCTCACCAGCTCGGGGGTCATCAGTGCGGCGGTCATGGCGGTTCTCCTTTGAACGGGGGCGGGGAGGCTGACGGGGTGGGGAGCCGGGGTGCGGGCGGTCTCCCCGGGACGGACGGGGCGGGGCGGTCAGAGGCGGGTGACGCGGGAGGCGTCGATCCGCACGTGGTCGGGGCGGGGGATCGTGGTGCCGGGCAGGCCCACGGCGGCGGTGCCGTACGCGAGGGCGCGGGCGAGACGCTCGGCGGGCTCCTCCTCGAGGGCGCGGGCGATGAGATAGCCCGCGGTCGCCGAGTCACCGGCGCCCACGGTGGAGACGACCTCGCCGGGCGGGGCCGGGCAGTACCAGGCAGCGCCCTCGGTGGCGAGCAGCCCGCCCGCACCGCCGAGGGTCACGAGCACAGCGCCCACGCCGCGGTGGTGCAGGTCCAGCGCCGCCTGCGCGACCGGGTCGAGCCGGCCCGCGGCGGCCTCCGCCTCGAGGGCGGTGCCGTCGGCGCCGAGGATCTGGCCGAGCTCCTCGGCGTTGGGCTTGAGGAAGTCGGGAGCGGCGCGGTCGAGCGCGCCCGCGAGTGCGGCGAGCGGGGCGTCGGAGGTGTCCACGCCCACCTTCGCGCCGCGTTCCCGCAGCGCGATGACCAGGCGCACGTACTCATCCGCCGGCAGGCCGGGGGCGAGGGAGCCGGAGAGCATGACGGAGTCGCCGGGCCCGGCGCTCATCAGCAGCAGCTCCTCGAGCGCGGTGATCTCGCTGGCGTCGAGCTCGGCACCAGGCTCATTGAGCTTGGTGGTGAGCTGCGGGGTGGAGAGCACCGTGAGGTTCGTGCGGACACGGCCGGCGACGGGGCTCGCCCGGTGGGGCAGGCCCTCGGCCTCGAGCAGGGTGAGGAGCGGGTCGCCCGGCGCGGCGGGGAGCACGGCGGTGACGGGCAGGCCGGCGCGGTGGACACCGAGCGCGACGTTGACGCCCTTGCCGCCGGGCTGGGTGCGGTCGGACTGGAGGCGGTGCACGCCGCCGGGGACGAGCGGGCCGCCGAGGTCGACGGTGCGGTCCAGCGAGGGGTTCGCGGTGAACGTGATGATCATGCGACGAGCACCTCCACGCCCGCCTCGGCCAGCAGCGCGGCAAGATCCGCGGGCGGTGCCGCGTCGGTGACCAGGGCGTCCACCTCGTCCAGGTGCGCGAAGGTGACCAGGTGAGTCGCGAAGAACTTCGAGGAGTCAGCGAGGACCACGCGCCGCTTCGCGCAGCGGACCATCGCGGTCTTCACCGCGGCCTCGTCGGGATCGGGGGTGGTGAATCCTTCCGGACCCAGACCGTTGCAGCCCAGGAACACGATCTTTGGGTGCACCGCGCGCAGCGCGTCCACGGTCGCCGCGCCGACGGCCGCCTCGGTGGTGGGCCGCACCCGGCCAGGCAGGACGTGGACGGCGAGGTCGGTGTGCACGAGGGCGCCCTGCGCGATCGCGGGGGCGTTGGTCAGCAGCGGGCCGCGGCGCCCGGCGAGGTGGGGGAGCAGCTCTCCGGTGGTGCTGCCGGCGTCCAGCAGCACAGCGGCCTGGGGGTCCTTGGGGAGCAGGCGGGCGGCGGCGAGTGCCAGGCGGCGCTTGGCGGTGACGTTCGTGATCCGGCGGGACTCGAGGTCCGGCTCGGCCGCGCCCTCGCGGCGGGGGACCGCGCCGCCGTGGACGCGCTCGAGCAGGCCGTGCTCGGCGAGCTGATCGAGGTCGCGGCGAATGGTCTCGGTGGCGACCTCGAAGCGGGCGGCGAGCTCGGTGACTGCGACGCGGCCGTCCGCTGCGAGCGCCTCGAGGATCAGCCCGCGACGCTCCTGTGCGTACGTCGCTCCCTCTGCCATGGGTCCACCTGCTTCATCGACGGGGCGGCACGGCGACATGCCGACCGTGGTGGCGAGCACACTACCCGAGAAAACCACACAAAGCAACAGTGGGATCAAGTGGGAACGCGAGGGGCTGTGAGGGGGTGGGAGTGGTGTGCACCCGGATCGTCGGACGATCCGAGGACGCGGCACCCGCGCCGGTACTGTGAGCGCGAGCCGATCACGTGGAGGAACGATGGATCCGACCGGGAACAGCCCGAGCGAGCGGGACGCGACCGCACAGGACGCGCCGGCCCAAGGCACGCCAGCCCAGAATGAGGGCGGGCGTGCGAAGGGCGGTGGACGTCGGGCCTCCCGCGTCGAGGAGAGCGTCGCCGAGCGCACCGCCTCCGTCGCCGCGGACGAGTACGCGGTCGAACGCGCCGCAGGCTTCCTGCGCCGACGCGGCCAGGCCAAGCGCTTCCTCGATGAGGTGAACTACCCGCACAGCATCCACCCGGCCCTCGTGCCGGGCGTCTCCGTCGAGGACCAGAAGGTCCGCTACGGGATCGACAAGGCCATCGTCATCGCCGTCGGCGCGGTGATCCTCGGATTCGTGGCCTGGGGCGTGATCGCGCCGCAGCAGGTGTTCGACGTCTCCAGCGCCGCCCTGACCTGGGTGATGCACAACCTCGGCTGGGTCTTCAACGTCCTCGCGATCGGGATGGTGCTGCTCCTGCTGATCATCGCGCTGTCCCGCTACGGGAAGATCCCGCTGGGCCTGGACGGGGAGAAGCCCGAGTACAGCACCGCGTCCTGGGCGGCGATGCTGTTCGGCGCCGGCATCGGCATCGGCATCATCTTCTTCGGCCCCTTCGAGCCGCTGACCTACTACCTCTCGCCCCGCCCCGGCGCGCCCTATGACGCTGGCTCGATCGCGGCGATGAAGGGCGCGATCGCCCAGTCCGCCCTCCACTGGGGCATCAACGCCTGGGCGATCTACGCGATCGTCGGCCTCGCCGTCGCATACATCTCCTTCCGCCGCGGACGCGTCCCGCTCATGAGCGCGATCGTCGCGGGTCTCTGGGGCGGGGACTCCTCCTCGCCCGCGAGCCGCATCATCGACGCGCTCGCGATCGTCGCGACCCTCTTCGGCACCGCGGCCTCCCTCGGCATCGGCGCCCTGCAGATCGCCCGCGGGGTGGAGATCGTGGGCGGGCTGCCGCCGATGGGCACCGCGCTCGCCATGGCGATCATCGGCGTGCTCACCGTCGGCACCATCGCCTCGGCGGTCTCGGGCGTGGCCCGCGGCATCCGCTGGCTCTCGAACATCAACATGATGCTCGCGCTCGTGCTGGCCGTGTTCATCTTCGTCGTGGGGCCCACGGTGTTCCTGGTCAACATCATCCCCGGCGCGATCACCGAGTACCTCGGCACTCTGCCGGACATGCTCGGCGCGAACATGTCCGAGGGCGAGGACATGCAGACCTTCCTCTCCAGCTGGACCACCTTCTACTGGGCGTGGTGGGTGAGCTGGGCGCCGTTCGTGGGCGTGTTCACCGCGAAGATCTCCCGCGGCCGCACCATCCGCCAGTTCGTGCTCGGCGTGCTCCTGATCCCCTCCTCGATCATCGTCCTCGCCTTCGCTGTGCTCGGCGGGACCGCGATCTGGCTGCAGCGCCGCGCAAGCGAGCTCGACGCCGCGGGCAACACCATCGGCATCGCCGACCCGTCCCGCGCGATCGCGCCCGACGGCACGGTCGACTCCCTGCCCGCACCGGAGGAGATCTTCTTCGCCGTCGTGGATCAGCTGCCCGGCGCTGGGATCATCTCCGCGGTGGTCATCGTGATGCTCGCGATCTTCTTGATCACCTCCGCGGACTCCGCCTCGCTCGTGAACTCGCAGCTCTCCCAGAAGGGCAACCCGGCCCCGAACCGGCTGATCACCGCCTTCTGGGCGCTGTGCATGGCCGGGATCGCCGTGGTCATCCTGCTGTTCGGCGGCCAGAACGCGCTGCAGGGCCTGCAGAACCTCATCGTGGTCTCTGCGCTGCCCTTCGCGGTGGTGCTGGTGCTGATGGCGGTCGCGCTCGTGAAGGAGCTGCGCAACGACCCGATGGTGATCCGCGATCACTTCCAGGTGGTCGCCGTCGAGAACGCGGTCAAGCAGGGCGTGGCCGAGTACGGCGACCACTTCGCGCTCACCATCGAGCCGACCGCCCCGGACAGTGAGTTCGCGACCGGCAGCGAGTTCGACTCCACCGCGCCCGAGGTCACCGAGTGGTACGCCCGCACCGACGAGGACGGCAACCCGATCGACTACGACTATGAGCGCGGTGTCTACCTCGGCGCCGACGGCGAGCCGCTCGAGGAGCAGCCGTCCGCCGAGGGCGACGCAGCGTCCGAGGGCAGCAGCGGGACGACCAACGAGAAGGCCGACGGGAAGGCCGACGGCGCGAACTGAGGGGTCGGCTGAGGGAGTCGACTGAGGGATCGGCCATGCGCCCAGGGCGCAGGACGGCGCGGAACGCTCCCCGGCGCTACCATCGGAGCACTCCGCGCCGACCACCCTCAGGAGCAGTGACCCGATGACGCAGGCCTACCACGCCGATTCCTCCGATCTCGTCGAGAAGGAGGTGCTCACGTGGGAGCTGTTCGGGACCGCCTCTCGTGAGCTGGCCCAGACGATCGCCGATTCGGACTTCGATCCGGAGATCATCATCGCCGTGGCGCGCGGTGGTCTCCTGCCCGCCGGTGCGCTCTCCTACGCGCTCGGGGTGAAGCTCTCCGACGCGATCAACGTCGAGTTCTACACCGACGTCCACGAGACCCTCCCGGATCCGGTCCTGCTCGCCCCGATGCTCGACACCGAGTCGATCAAGGGCAAGCGCCTCCTGGTGGTCGACGATGTCGCCGACTCCGGCCGCACCCTCGCGCTCGTGCTCGACCTGCTGCGCGAGATGGGCGCTGACGCCCGCAGCGCCGTCGTCTACGCGAAGCCCCGCTCCGTGGTCGACCCGGACTTCGTCTGGCGTCGCACCGACGAGTGGATCGTCTTCCCCTGGTCCGCCGAACCGCCCGTCACCCCGAGCCCGCTCGCCGAGGCCTGAGCCGCCCCGTCGCACTGCGCATGAGGAGAGCCCCGGGCCACCTGGTCCGGGGCTCTCGTGCGTGGCCGCGGGCCCTCCCGAGCTCAGGTCACGGACACACCCGAGTGCTGCGGGCCCACCCGAGCGCCGGCCGCGGGCCCACCGAATCGGATCGCGTCAGATTCAGAGCCAGTTCCGCGTCGAAAGTGGCTCAGAACCTGACAATACCGGGATTCCCTGCCGGTGCCGGTGC
>DAHVRS010000471.1 GCA_027322375.1 Brachybacterium sp.
CTCGAGCTCGGCGTGATCGAGTTCGACGGCCACGACGGCGACATCTTCGCCGCGATCGAACGCTCCCGCACCGCGCTGCTCGCCCTCCTGCAGGAGGCCGGAGCATGAGCGCCGGGACCGGCCCCGTCGGCATCGGGATCATCGGCGCAGGCGTCATCGCCTCCCAGTACCTCACCCAGTTCGCCGCCATGCCCGACCTCGACGTGCGCGCGATCGGGGACCTCCGCCCCGAGGCGGCCGAAGCGCGAGCCGCCGAGTTCGGGGTGCCCGCCCATGGCGGGGTGGACACGGTCCTTGAGGATCCGGACATCGAGATCGTCGTGAACCTCACCATCCCCGCCGCCCACCACGCGGTCTCCCGCCAGATCCTCGACGCCGGCAAGCACGTGTGGACCGAGAAGCCGCTGGTCACCACGCGGGAGGAAGCGGAGGACCTGCTCGCCCACGCCGAGTCGCTCGGCCTGCGCATCGGCGGCGCCCCGGACACCGTGCTCGGCGCAGGGGTGCAGACCGCGCTGCGCGCCCTCGCCGCAGAGGAGATCGGCGAGCCCCGCTCCGCGCTCGTGCAGATGCGCTCCTGCGGCCCGGAGTCCTGGCACCCGAACCCCGACTTCCTCTTCCAGCGCGGGGCCGGGCCGCTGTTCGACATGGGCCCCTACTACCTCACCACCCTCGTCCTCGCCTTTGGACCGGTCGCCTCCGTCTCCGCCGTCGGCTCGCAGACCTCCCCCACCCGCACCATCGGCTCCGGCCCTCGCGCCGGGGAGACCTTCGACGTCGAGGTGCCCACCCGGGTGCAGGGCCTGCTGCGCTTCGCGTCCGGGACCGTGGGCGCGGTCGAGTTCTCCTTCGACGACGCGATGGACCGCCCGCACGTGCTCGAGCTCGCTGGATCCAGCGGCACCCTCGATCTGCCGGACCCGAACCAGTTCGGTGGCATGGTCGGCATCGCCGCCCGCCGCGACGAGGACTGGACCGAGCGCGAGAGCAGCGGCGCCGTCGCTGGTCGCGGGCTCGGCACGCTGGAGATGGCCCGCGCCCTGCGCGCAGGACGCCCCCACCGCCTCACCGGGGCGCTCGCCGCCCACGTCCTCGACATCATGATCGGGCTCGAGGACGCGACCCGCTCCGGCGAGACCGTCCACCTCACCTCGAGCGTCGAGGCACCGGCACCGCTGCCGCTGGACTTCGATCCGGAAGCGGCGACGCTGTGAACGCCGCGCCCTACCTCCCGCCGCTCCCCCACTTCCCATGACACCCCCACATTCCACCCCTCCAAGCACAACAGTGAAGGAGTCCCCTGTGTCGCAGACCCCGTCCCGACCGCTCGGTGTGGCCATGATCGGCTACGCCTTCATGGGCCGCGCCCACTCCCAGGCCTGGCGCACCGTCGGCGCCGCCTTCGACGTGCCCGCCGTGGAGCGGCGCGTCGTCGTCGGCCGTGACGAGCAGGCCGTCGCCGAGGCCGCACAGCACCTCGGCTGGCAGGAGCACACCACCGACTGGCGCGCCGCGATCACCCGGGAGGACGTCGACATCGTCGACATCTGCACCCCCGGTTTCCTCCACGCCGAGATCGCGATCGCCGCGCTCGAGGCCGGCAAGCACGTGCTGTGCGAGAAGCCGCTCGCGAACGACGCCGAGGAAGCCGCAGCGATGGTCGAGGCGGCCCGTGCAGCGCGTGCCCGCGGACAGGTCGCCGCGCTCGGCCACACCTACCGGCGCGTGCCCGCGCTGCGCCGCGCCCGCGACCTCGTCGCCGAGGGGCGCCTGGGCCGGATCCTGCAGGTCCGTGCCTCCTACCTCCAGGACTGGCTCGTGGACGAGAACGCCGGGATGAGCTGGCGCCTGCGCGCCGAGACGGCCGGTTCCGGGGCGCTCGGCGACATCGGCTCCCACGCGATCGACCAGATCCAGTTCGTCACCGGGCAGGCCGTCACCGCGGTCCGCGGCAGGCTCGCCACGATCGTGCCCGAGCGGCCCGGCCGCGACGGTCCCGAACAGGTCACCGTGGATGACGCCGCCTGGGCGACCCTCGAGCTGGACGGCGGGGCGCTCGCCTCCGTCGAGGCGAGCCGCATGGCGACCGGCCGCAAGAACGCGCTCGAGCTCGAGGTGTACGGCACCCAGGGCGCCCTGCGCTTCGACCTCGAGTCCCTGAACGAGCTGTGGTTCCTGGACGCGACCGTGCCGGTCGCCGATCAGGGCTTCTCCCGCGTGCTCGTCACCGAGCCCGAGCACCCCTATCTCGAGGGCTGGTGGCCACAGGGCCACATGCTGGGCTGGGAGAACGCCTTCTCGAACCAGGCCCGCGACCTGCTGCTCGCCGTGCAGGCCGGGGACCCCGCCGCGTTCTCCCCCGACTTCGCGGACGGGCTCGCGCTCCAGCGCGTCTTGGACGCGATCATCGCCTCCGACGCCGTGCACGGCGCGACAGTCAGCCTCTGAACGCTGTACTGCGCATCACGCACTGCACACTCGGTTTTCCACGCCACCACCTGAACGCCACCCTCACCGCTGAAGGAGCATCACCACCATGGCGCACAAGCACACACTGTTCACCGGCCAGTGGGCCGATCTGACCCTCGACGAGGTCGCCGGTCATGCCGCGTC
>DAHVRS010000476.1 GCA_027322375.1 Brachybacterium sp.
GCACGGCGTCGGTGAGCAGGGCGCGCTCGAGGTCCACCACCAGCTCTTCGGCGGCGGGCCCGGCGGGCTCGGACACGGCGTCCCGGGAGGCTGCGCCGGAGTCCACCGAGAACAGGTCAGGCTCGCCAGCGTCGGCAGGAGGGCTCGTCGTCGTCGACCTCCCTGCGCTGCCCGCGGCGCCTGCGCCGCCAGGGGCGGCCGGGGGAGCGGCCGGATCGTCGCCGGCCCCCACGTCGCGGGCTCCCGGGAAGCCCGGACCCGGCTCCGGCTGCTGCCGGGACGAGTAGGCCTTGGCGGCGCCGTTGGCCAAGGCGTCGGCCTTCTCGTTGAGCTCGTGGCCGGCGTGGCCCTTGACCCACTCGAACGTGACCTCGCGGCCCTGCATGGCCTCGTCGAGGGCCTTCATCACCTCGACGTTGAGCACGGGCTTGCCGTCAGCCTTCTTCCAGCCCTTCCGCTTCCAGCCCTTCATCCACTTGGTGACAGAGTTGATGACGTACTGCGAATCGCACAGGATGTGCAGCGGCTCGTCCGAATGCGCGGTCTGACGCAACAGGTCCAGCACGGCGGTGAGTTCGCCCTGGTTGTTGGTGCCGCGTTTCCAGCCGCCGCAGCGCCAGCGTGAGTCGTCGATGTACCAGGCCCAGCCGGCGGGTCCGGGATTGCCGAGGGCGGAGCCGTCGGCCGCAGCGGTGATCGTCATACGCCAATCGTTCCACAGGCCCCGGACGGTTCCGGACCGGGAGAGGCGCCGGCCACTCTCCTGGCCTGCAGCGCGGTCAGCGCCAGCGGGCGACGGTCATGCCGGGGCTCGTAGGCGGGGCGCTCATGGCGAGCATCGCCTCCGGCAGCTCCTCGGCGTCGATCACGCGGCCCACGGTCCCTGCGAGGTCGAGCCGTCCGGCGGCGATGTCCGCGAGCAGCTCCGCGTACTCGGCGACGGCCAGGCCGTGGCTGCCGAGGATCTGGAGCTCCTGGGCGATGACGCGGCCGATGGGCAGGGCCGGGTCCGCGTCCTCCCCCAGCAGCAGCCCCACCTGGACGTGCCGGCCGCGGGGGCGCAGCGACTCGATCGCGGCGCGGGCTGTCGCCGCGGCGCCGAGCGCGTCGAGGCTGACGTGGACTCCGCCGCCGGTCTCGTCGCGAATGCGCGCGGCGATGTCCGAGGACGACGGAAGGGCCCGCGCGCCGAGGGCTTCGGCGGCGGCGAGCGCGGCCGGGGAGACGTCGATGGCGAGCACCTCGGCGCCAGCGGCGAGGGCGATCATCACGCAGGCGAGGCCCAGCCCGCCGCATCCGAACACCGCGACCGTCTCGCCGGGCCGGACCGCGGCCTGGGCGCGGACCGCGTGATGGGCGGTGCCCACGCGGCAGCCGAGCCCGGCGGCGAGGGTCATGTCGATCTCGTCCGGGAGGGCGACGAGGTTATGGTCGGCCTCGACCACCACGACGCGCTCGGCCCAGGAGCCGGGCAGGTCGAAGCCGGGCTGGCGCTGCTGCGGGCAGACCTGCGGGCCGCCTGCCCGGCACTGCGCGCAGCGGCCGCAGGCGAGGATGAACGGGGCGGTGACGCGGTCCCCGACGGCGAAACCGGTGACGTCCTCCCCCACCTCGGCGACCACGCCCGCGAACTCGTGGCCGGGGATGTGCGGGAGGTGGACCGAGTCGTCATGGCCCTGCCAGGCGTGCCAGTCGCTGCGGCACACCCCGGTGGCGTGCACCTCGATCACGGCGCCGCTCGGCGGGCAGGTCGGGGCCGGGATCTCGACGAGGGCGGGGCGCTGACCGAAGTCATCGAAGCGGACGGCACGCATCAGGGTCTCCTCCACGGGGCGGGGCGGGGTCATGCCAGGGGCTTCTCGAAGGTCGCGACCACGCTGTCCTGCACGAAGCCGAGCGCGCCGTAGAGGCGGGCCGCGCCGGTGAGGGACTCGGCGTCGACCTCGAGCTTCGCGCGGGCGTAGCCGGCCTCCGCTGCGGCGGCGATCGTGCGGGCGAGGACCGCGCGGGCGAGACCCCGGCCACGCGCCTCGGGGCGGGTGCCGACGAGCGCGACGTGGAGTTCGCCGGGGATGTCCTCGGAAGCGACGACGTAGGCGAGCACGGTGCCGGTCTCGTCGAGTGCGATCGTGGACTGGGCGCGGCGGGCGGTGTGGGAGGTCCACCACGAGTTCCAGCGCTCGGGCGGGACGGGGGCGGAGCCCCAGTGGTCGGCGAAGGCGGCGAGGTGGGCCAGGCGGGTCGCTTCTGCGTCCTCGTCATGCGGGGCCCGGACCTCGACTCCGGTGGGGACCGGCAGGTCCAGCGCTTCTCCGGGCAGGGTGCGGAGCATGGTCAGCCAGCTGCGGGCGCGGTGGTAGCCGCGGCGTTCGAGGAGCGGGCGCACGTCGATCCCCCCGCCGGGAGCAGCCGGATCATCGCCGGGCCGGGGATCGCGCCCCCCGGAGACGCGCAGCACAGCGGCGGCCCCGGCCGGGTGCCGCTCGTCGACGAGCTCGCGGGCGCGGGCCTCGGCCCAGTCCAGCAGCGCGGTGCCGATCCCCTCGCGGCGACGGTCCGGGTCCACGCCGCCCATGAGCTGACAGCGGACCCGGCCATCCCGGTCCACCGCGCGGTGCACATCCACGATCACGGCACCGAGGATCGCTCCGCTCGCGTCGTCGTCCGCGCGCACCGCCCGGGTGTCGCGGGCCAGGTCGGTCCCCGGCATGGTGAGCATCTCGCGCAGACCCTGCTCATCGGCCGGTTGCTCCAGCCTCTCGGCGACGTCGATCCGGTTCAGCAGCGCGGTGAGCGCGGGAACGTCCTCGAGCGTGAGCGGGGAGCCGGGAATGAGCGAGCCGGAGGCGGTTGTCAGGGCGTCATCGGTGGAGGTCACCGTCCCAGTCTAGAAACGCCGGTCTGCAGGAGAGCTCAGTCCTGCTCGTACGCGGCCTGCTGCTCCTGGATCGCGCGCAGCCGGGCGAGGTCGAGCTTGCGGCCGCGGGCGAAGTCGACCACGCCGTTCTTCTCCTGGAACACGTCGGTGAGCTGCGTGTAGCAGTAGCCGAACATGAGCGGGTCCTCGAGCAGCACACGGGTGAGGCCCTCGAAGCGCTCGTAGAGCTCCTCCTCGCTGCGGATCCGCTGACCGTAGCCCCAGGACTCGGCGGCGTTGTTCCCGGCCCGCTCCGCCTCGGCGGCGGCCTGCGCCTCTGCCTCGTTCCACCAGATCCCGCCGTACTCGGAGACGAAGTAGGGCTGGCCTGCATAGGGCAGGGAGAAGGCACCGTCGGCGAAGGGCATGTCATCCGGGCCCAGGTCGCGGCGGTTCGCAAAGGGCGTGCCGTCGGCGAGCGGGGCCTGCTCGGCGCGGAAGCGCTCGGGGTCCTGCTCGTAGGAGTGGGAGTCGTAGATGTCCGCGCCGCGCACCCGGTGGGAGTAGCCGGAGGCGTCCAGGACCGGGCGGGTGGGGTCGGCGAGCTTGGTCGCGTCGTACATCGCCTGGGTGACGTCATCGAGCTGGGTGTGGCGGTCGTGGAGGACCTGGTGGGTCTCGTTCAGCGGGCACCAGCCGATGATGCTGGGGTGGCTGAGATCGCGCTGGACCGCCTCGATCCACTGGGCGACGAAGGAGGCGGTGGGCTGCTGGTTGTCACCCATCGGGCCGAAGCCCTCCGAGCCCCAGTCCCCGAACTCGCCCCACACGAGATAGCCGTGCAGGTCCGCCCAGAACAGCATCCGCTGCTCGAACACCTTCTGGTGGAGGCGGGCACCGTTGAACCCGGCCTCGAGGGCGAGGCGCATGTCCGTGGTGATCGCATCATCCGAGGGGGAGGTCATGAAGCTCTCCTCCCAGTACCCCTGGTCCAGGACCAGGCGCTGGAAGACCTTCTCGCCGTTCAGGCGGAACTCGTGGTCGCGCAGGGTCGCGCCGCGCAGGCCCGCATAGGAGCGGACCTCGTCGAGCACCGACCCGTCGGCCGCAAGCAGGCGCGCGGTGACCGTATACAGCTCGGGCGCGCCGGGACCCCAGATCCGCACCTGGTCCTCGGGGACCTGCAGCTGCACGGCGGGAGCGAGATCGAGATCGGCGGCGACCTCGGCACGCGCGACCTCCTCGCCGCCCGGGACACCGGCGACCACCTCGAGGCGGGTGCCGCGCGTGGTGCGGGCAAGCGGCGCGGTGACGGCGAAGCTCGCCCCGGCCAGGGACGGCACGATCCGCAGCTCACGGATCTCGTCGAAGGGGACGCCCTCGAGCCAGACGCTCTGCCAGATGCCTGTGGTGCGGTGGTAGTTCGCGTGGGTGGGGCGGAACTTGTGGGACTGCTTGCCGCGGGCCTGGGGGACGTCATGCGGGTCGCGGGCGCGGACCACGATCTCGACCTCGGCGCCGGCGGTGACGCCCTCGACGCCGGAGAGGTCGGCGCTGAAGGGGGTGAAACCCCCGCGGTGGCGGGTGACCTCGACGCCGTTCGCCCAGACGGTCGCGTCATGGTCCACCGCCTCGAAGCGCAGCACGGGGCGCAGCCCCTCCCAGCCCGCGGGGACGGTGATAGTGCGGCGGTACCAGACGGCCTCGAGATGGTCGCGGTTGCCGATGCCGGAGGCGGCGGTCTCCGGCGCGAAGGGAACGGTGATGGTGCCCTCGAGCTCGCGCTCGAGCAGGCCGCGCTCGCGGCCGGTGTCGCCCTGGTCGATCTCGAAGCCCC
>DAHVRS010000509.1 GCA_027322375.1 Brachybacterium sp.
GCACGGCCTGGGCGCCGGCACGCTGTGCTGCGGCGGTGGCGAGCGAGGGCTCGGGGGCGAAGAAGGACAGCGTCGAGTAGCCCCAGTAGTTCGGCAGGCCCAGCCGGGTCAGGTGCGGCTCGTCCATCGAGGCGTGGATCGGCAGCAGCTCGACGCTCGTCACGCCCAGCTCGCGCAGGTACGAGGTGATCGCCGGGTGGCCGAGGCCCGCGTAGGTGCCGCGCAGCTCGGGCGGCAGGGCAGGATGGCGCTGGGTGAGGCCCTTGACGTGCGCCTCGTAGATCACGCGTGCGTCGCGGTCCACGGCGGGCGGCTGATCGCCCTGCCAGTCGAAGCGGTCCGTGACCACCTCGGACCACACGGCGGTGTCCGCCTCGTCAGCCTCGCGGGGGCGCGGCACCTCGCCGAGCGGGCGCAGCATCGCATCGACCTCGAAGGGGAAGAAGGCGCTCAGCAGCGGGGAGGAGTGGGAGAGCCCGCGGCCGCGCGGATCCAGCAGGAGCCGGTGCGGTGTGGTGACCAGGCCCGCACCGGGATCCCAGGGGCCGCTCGCGCGCAGCCCGTACCGGGTGCCGGGGACCATGTCGGTGACGTGGTCCCAGTGCAGGTCGCCGTCCACGTGGCGGAGGCGCTGGCGGTGCTCGGCGCTGCCGCGGCGGAGGCAGAGGTCGATGTGCTCGGCGCGCGGCGCGGCGACGGCGAAGGTGCCGTGCCCGGTCTCGTCCACGCGCAGCCCCGGCGAGGTCGGCGGGACCGAGGAGGGCAGGGAAGGGACGCGCATTGCTGCATTGTCCCATCGCGACCCGCCCGCGCGTCGGCCCCGTCCCCGCGCGGGTCCGGGGTGCCGCTAGGATCGTCGCGGTGGTCGACACCTCCGCGCCCGCGGAAGGGGAGACCGTCCGCGCCGGCGACCGCCGGGCCGCGGCACGACGGCCGTCGCGGGAGGGGCTCGGCGCACCGGGTCCGGGACGCGCCGGACGCCATCGGAGGGACCGAGATGAACGCACGACGGGGGAGCCGCAGCGCATGAGCATTCCACCCAGCCCGCAGCCCGGGGGACCGGCACGACCCGCCGCGTCCGGCCACGGCACTGCCTCGGGGCACCCTGCCCCGTCGGCCCAGCAGGCCCCGTCGGCCCAGCCGGCCCCTCGCAGGAGCGGCGGCTTCGCCCCCTCGGGGCCGGCGATCTCGCCCGGTGACCTCGAGCGCGCCACCTCGATCATCTCCACCATCTCGGGGGTCTTCCGCTCCCGGGTCGTGGGCCAGGAGAACCTGCGACTGACGCTGCTCGCCGCGCTCGCCGCGGGCGGTCACGTGCTGCTGGAGTCGGTGCCGGGCCTCGCGAAGACGACGGCCGCGAGCGCGCTCGCTTCCTCGATCACGGGCTCCTTCGCCCGCATCCAGTGCACCCCGGACCTCATGCCGAACGACATCATCGGCACGCAGATCTTCAACTACGGCTCCGGCACCTTCACCACCCAGCTGGGCCCGGTGCACGCGAACGTCGTGCTGCTGGACGAGATCAACCGCTCCAGCGCGAAGACGCAGTCCGCGATGCTCGAGGCGATGCAGGAGAAGCAGACCTCGATCGGGGGTGAGGTGTACCGCCTGCCCGAGCCGTTCATGGTGCTCGCGACCCAGAACCCGATCGAGGAGGAGGGCACCTACGTCCTCCCCGAGGCGCAGATGGACCGCTTCCTCATGAAGGAGATCCTCACCTACCCGCGCCCCGCCGATGAGCACTAGATCCTCGACCGCTCCACCTCCGGCAGCCTCACCGGCCCGCGCGAGCCCGTGGGCTCGGTCTCCCTCGAGGATGTCCGCTTCCTGCAGACGATGGTGGACCAGGTCCACGTGGACCCGGCGGTCAAGCGCTACATCATCGACCTGGTCTTCACCACGCGCGGCTCCGGCCCGCGCCCGGTCCCGAACCTCACCCAGTCGGTGCGCGTGGGCGCGAGCCCCCGCGGCTCCCTCGCGCTCATGCGGGTGGGGCAGGCGCACGCCCTGCTGCAGGGCCGCGACTACGTCACCCCCGATGACGTGCGCGCGATGCGCTACGGGGTGCTGCGCCACCGTCTCGTGCTCACCTTCGACGCGCTCGCCAGCGGCATCAAGCCCGAGCAGATCATCGACGCGGTGTTCCACGCCGTGCCGATGCCCTGAGCGCGGAGGGCTCGCCGATGGCCGCCTCGCTCCTGACCCGGGTCAAGGCCCGGGTGGACCTGCACACCTCGAACAGGGCGCGCGGACTGATCCAGGGCCGCGGACGCTCGCTGTTCAAGGGCGGCGGCGAGGACTTCGACGACCTGAAGTACTACCAGCCCGGGGACAAGATCTCCGACATCGACTGGAAGGCGACCGCCCGCTCCGGCGAGCCTCTCATCCGGCGCTTCAACGAGGAGCGGGTGCGGCACCTCTCGATCGTCGCGGACACCTCCTCGGCGATGGCCGCGACCGCTGGCGACGGCTCCTCGAAGCGGGACGCGATGATCCTCGCCGCCGGCATGATCTGCTATCTCGCCCAGCAGAACGGTGACCTGGTGGGGCTCGTCGCGGGCAGTGAGGATCGCCCCCTCCAGCTGCCCTCCCGTTCGAGCGACGGCCATCTCGAGCTGCTGCTGCGCACTGCCCAGCAGGCGACCACCACCGCCTCGCCCGCGCCGGACAGCGCCTGGCTGCTCCAGCGCGCATTCCGCGTCACCTCCCGCTCGACCCTGATGACGATCATCACCGACGAGGCGCACCCCGTCGTGGAGGACTTCACGCTGCTGCGCCGCCTGACCACCCGTCACGACGTGATCATGGTGCGGATCGCGGACGCGGACCCGCTGCAGTCCGGGGCGCTGGACCACGACGTGGTCGACGTCGCCTCGCCGCGCGAGATCGGCGGCCTGGTGCGCACCTCCGCGCGGGTCCAGCAGGATGTCGCCGCCTACCGCCGCGCCCGCCGCGAGGGCATCGAGGAGATGCTGGACCGACTGCACATCAGCCACATGCTCACCCAGGGGGAGAGCACCGTGGTGGACGACATGATCGCCCTGCTGCGATCGAGGGAGTACCGCCGTGCCCGTTCCTGAGCTGCTGCGCGGGGCCGCTGGCGTGCTGCTGGCCGAGCCTGCCCCGCCCGAGATCATCACCCCGCCCCAGTACTCGATCGCCTGGCTGATCCTCGCGGTGCTGTGCCTGCTGGTGATCACCGCGCTGATCGTCGGCACGCTGCGGATCACGCGCGCGATCGAGAAGCGTCTCGCCTACCGGCGCCGCCCCGATGACGTCGAGTCGCTGAAGGCGGAGTTCCTCCGCACCGTCAATAACATCGCGGACCGGCACGAGGCCGGGGAGGTGGACGCCCGCGCCGGGCACCATGAGCTCACCGCGGTGATGCGCCGCTTCGTGCGCCGCACCACCGGACACGACGTCACCAGCCAGGACCTCGCCACCCTCCTCGCCGATCCGCGCACGCGGAGCGTCGGCGAGCTCATCGGCGAGCTGTACGAGCCGGACTTCGCGCGCGACCCCGAGCACGACCTCGAGGACTCGGTGCGCAAGGCGCGGGAGGTGATCCGCGCATGGTCATGACCTTCTGGTGGGTCACCGCACTGCTGCTGATCGCCGCGCTCGTGGTCTGGGGGATCACCTTCTGGCACCGCCGTGCGCTGCGCCGCGCCCCCGTGCTGGTGGCGAACTCGCAGTACATGGACCGGATCCCGAGCTTCGTGCGGGCCCAGCGCCTCGCCCGCGCGGTGCGCGTCGCCCAGGTGGGCGTGGCCGTGCTCGGCGTGCTCGCCGCCTCGGTGCTCTCCGGCCGGATCGCGTCCGAGCGCATCGAGACGCCCGAGTTCGCCTCGCGCGACATCGTGCTGTGCCTGGACGTGTCCGGGTCGATGTACGAGTACGACACCGAGATCCTGGAGACCTTCGCCCAGCTCGTGGACACCTTCGAGGGGGAGCGGGTGGCGCTGTCGATCTTCAACTCGACCAGCCGCACCGTCTTCCCGCTCACCAACGACTACGACCTGATCCGGCGCGAGCTCGAGTCCGGCGCCGAGGCGATCGACTTCGACGAGTTCGGCTACCGCCTGGGCACCCGCGACTATCCCCAGGAGAAGGTCCGCCAGTACGTGGACTTCGTCGAGGGCACCCGCGGCATCCCCGATGAGGCCTCCGTGGTGCCCGACGGCCTCGCCTCCTGCGCACAGGTCTTCGACCAGGCGGAGGAGGACCGCTCACGCTCGATCATCTTCGCGACCGACAACGAGGTCAACGGCACCCCGATCTTCACCCTCCAGGAGGCGGCGGACCGCGCCAGCTCTCGCGAGATCGACCTCTACACCTTCTATCCCGGGGCCTACGAGTGCGGCCCCACCTGCGCGGAGGAGCTGCGGGAAGTCACCGAGGGGACGGGCGGGAAGATGTACGAGTCCTCGGACCCGGAGGCGATCCCCTCGATCATCCAGCAGATCCAGAAGAGCCAGGCCCAGGTGATGGGTGCGACCCCCACCGTGATCCGCACCGACCATCCCGGACCCGCCTTCGTGCTCACCTTCCTCTCCCTCGTGGGGATCCTCGTGCTGGGATGGAGGGCTCGCTGATGCATCTCCAGCCCCTCATGCCCCTGTGGACACTGATCCCGCTGTTCACCGCGATGCTCGCGGTGTGCCTCGTGCTGCTGGTGCGCCGCGGGCGGCAGCGCCCCGCCTGGATCCGTCGCACTCTCATGGTGCTGCTCCTGCTCGCGGTCGCGCTGCGCCCGGTGACCCCGCTGGACGGCGAGCAGACCGAGCGCATGAACGCTAACGTCTTCTTCGTCGTGGACCGCACCGGCTCGATGAACGCCGAGGACTACGCGGACGGCCAGCCGCGCCTCGAGGGCGTCAAAGCCGACATGACCCGCATCATGGAGATGACCGAGGGATCGCGCTACTCCGTCATCGGCTTCGACTCCGCCGCCACCCGGCAGCTGCCGCTGACCACCGACGCGGGCGCCGCGAAGGCCTGGATCGACACGCTGACCACCGAGCCCACCGCCTACTCGCAGGGCTCGAACGTGGACCGTCCGCTCGTGACGCTGATGAGCGAGATCACCGAGGCCAAGCGCGATGATCCCGATTCCAGCGTCCTGGTGTACTTCCTCACCGACGGCGAGAACACCGACGACCGCGACTCCGAGCCCTTCTCCCAGGCGGCCGGCTACATCGACGGCGGCGCGGTGCTCGGCTACGGCACCGCCGAGGGCGGCCCGATGAAGGCGCAGGGCGGGCAGGACGACGGCGAATACATCGTGGGTCCCGACGGGCAGAAGGGCCTGTCGAAGATCGACGAGCAGCAGCTGCAGCGCATCGCGGGGGAGATGGGCGTGCCCTATCTGCACCGCGATGACCCCGAGGAGCCGATCGAGGGCACGATGGAGGGGATCACGCTGAAGCCGATCCCGATGGAGTCCTCCCGCGAGGTCGCGACCTTCGAGGACTGGTACTGGATCGCTGCGATCCCGCTGGCCGCCCTGCTGATCTGGGAGCTGGGGGAGCTGACCTACCGCCTCCCGCGCAGGCTGGACCGCCACGACCTCACAGGAGGACAGGCATGAGCGCCCCGGCCTCGACCCCGCCGCCCGCACTCGCCCAGGATGAGCGGGGCCGGGCCCAGGACTTCGGCCTGGATGTGCGCCGCCTGCGCCGCACTCGGCTGATCGTCTTCGCGTTGCTGTCCCCGCTGATCCTCGCCCTCGCACTGCTCACCGTGCGCTTCGTATCGATGCCGATCACGCAGGCATGGGCCCTGTCCGCCTACGAGGCCGGCGACCACGCCGCCGTGATCGAGCGGCTGGGCCCGGTCGAGACCCTGAACTGGTTCGAGCCCTATCTGCCCCATCTCACCCACGGCACCGCCCTGCTCGAGCAGGGCGAGGACGCCGCTGCGGAGGAGGAGCTGCGCACGGCGCTGACCGAGTGGGAGGAGCACAGCGACCTGAACTCCCCGATGCACGCCCAGTGCAAGATCCTCAACAACCTCGCGATATCCATCGAGCGCCAGGCGGACCTGATCGAGGACCCGCAGGCGCGCGCCGATCGCCTCTTCGAGGCCGAGGAGTTCCTCGCCCCCTGCGCCGGCGGCGGCGGGGGCGAAGGCGACGGCGGAGGCCAGGGCAACGAGGACTCCGAGACCACCGAGGGCAACGGCGAACGCATCGAGGAGAAGCGCCGCGAGGCCGACGAGGAGGCCGGGAATGATCCTGGCGACCGCGGCGGCGATCAGGGGGAGGAGCAGGGAGGGACCCCGACCCAGCAGGACCCGGGCGATCCGAAGCGCGAGGACCCCGAGGGCGACGGCGATGACGAGGAAGCCCCCACCGACGGCCCCTCCGAGGAGGACCAGAAGGACGACGAGCTCGAGCAGCGCAACCGCGATGCGCAGGGCGGCGACGGGGAGCAGGACAAGGGCGGCTCCGAGCAGGATCCGGTGAAGCCGTGGTGACCCGGTGGTGAGGTCAGCTTCTGCGCCGCGGGCCTATCTCGACCACGCCGCGACCACCGTGCTGCGCCCCGCCGCGCGCGAGGCCTATCTCGAGGCCTCGACGCTCCACGGCAACCCCTCCTCGACCCACGCCGCGGGACGCAGCGTCCGGGCCGTCCTGGACTCCGCACTGGAGGAGATCGCCTCCTTGCTGGACGTGCCCCGCAGCTGGCTGCTGCTGACCTCCGGCGGCACCGAGGCGGACAACCTCGCCCTGCGCGCCGTGCCGCAGGCGCTGCGGGCCGCGGACCCCTCGCGCACCGCGGTGGCGGTCGCCGCGACCGACCATCCTGCCGTGCTCGCGACCGCCCGCTCCCTCGCCGTCCCTGCTGGCGGCACTGGGGCCGACGGGACTGGGGCCGACGGCTTCGCGGTGCGCGAGCTCGGCGTGGACGCCCGCGGGGTCCTCGACCCGGCCGGAGTCGCCGCCGCGCTCGAGGACAGGGCCGTCGGCCTCCTCAGCGCCGCGCTCGTGAACAACGAGACCGGCGCCGTGCAGGACCTCGCCGCGCTCGGCGAGGCCGCCCGCGCCCACGGCACCCTGCTGCACACCGACGCGGTCCAGGCCGTCGGCCACATTCCCCTTCCGCGCCGCGGCGAGGTGGACCTGATGTCCCTGTCCGGGCACAAGCTGGGCGCGCCCGTCGGCGTGGGAGTGCTGGTCGCGCGTCCCGGCGTGCCCTTCGCCCCGCTGAGCACGGGCGGTGGCCAGCAGCGCGACATCCGCTCCGGCACCCTTGATGCCCCGCACGCGGCCGCGTTCGCCGCC
>DAHVRS010000530.1 GCA_027322375.1 Brachybacterium sp.
GATCCGCACGTCGCGGTGCGGGGTCGAGTACTCCATGAGGTACTCCCCCACCAGGCGTCGCAGGCGGCGCAGCTTCTCCCCTGTCACGGCGGCCTGCGGCACCCCGGTCACCACGGTGCGGCGCGTCTTCACCTCGAGGAACACGAGTGTGGTGCCGTCGAGGGCGATGATGTCGAGCTCGCCTTGGCGCAGTCGGAGATTCCGCTCGACGATCTGCCAGCCAGCGGCGGCAAGGCGCTCTGCGGCGAGCTCCTCCCCCGCTTGGCCGAGCTGCCGGGTGGTCATCTCCCGCACCCCGTCCGGGCCGGGCACGAGCTGCGGGGCATCGAGCGGTGAGGCTGCCGGGGCGCGGCGGGCTGGGGCCCGACCTGTCAGGGCTCGGCCTGTCGAGGTTCGACCTGCCAGGACTCGGCCTGCCGTGGGGCGGTCGGTGGGAGCTCGTCCCGTCGGGGACTGGGCGGGAGCGGGTTTCCCGCTCGGGGACTCGGAGGCGGCGACGGTGTTCATGCCGGCCAGCCTGGCCGGGACCGGAGGCGCACGGGGACGGCACGGCGTTCCTGTGGAGGACCGCGGTTGTGGAGGGAGATCGCCGGGGTGAGGGGGCGCCGTGGCGTTGGCGGCGGCATGGTCGGCGCCGCGGGTCATCGCATGGCGCGCTGGCGTCGTAAGGGCGCGAACTTTCAAGTCCCCCGCCTGACATGAACGCCTATATGCCCTTGATGTCAGCCAGAGAGCTTGAAAGTTCGTGCGTGGGGCGGTGGGGTGGCGGCCGGGTCGGGCAGGTCAGGGCAGGGAGATGTCCTGCTTGTTGAGCTCTTCGATGTTGACGTCCTTGAACGTCACCACGCGTACGGAGCGGACGAAGCGGTTGGAGCGGTAGATGTCCCAGACCCAGACGTCGGCCAGGCGCAGTTCGTAGAAGACCTCGCCGCCGCCGGAGCGGACCTGGAGGTCCACCTGGTTGGCGAGGTAGAACCGCCGCTCGGTCTCGACCACGTAGGTGAACAGGCTCACCACATCGCGGTACTCGCGGAAGAGCTGGAGTTCGAGATCGGACTCGTAGTTCTCGAGGTCCTGGGCGCTCACGGACGCTCCTTCCGATCCTGCGGGTGCCACTGGTCGTCCCACAGTACGCCAGGCAGGGCGGGTGCTGCGGCGCTCTCGCGCGAGGTGTCCGGCGGCGCGGGCGGGACGGGTGCGGGGGTGCGCTCAGGCTTCGGCGCGGAGCCGAGGCGCCAGCTGCGGCGGTGGTGCTCATGGGCACCGAGTCGGTCGATCGCCTCGCGGTGCTTGGCAGAGCCGTAGCCCTTGTTCGAGGCCCAGCCGTAGTCGGGGGCGAGCGCGTCCAGCTCCACCATCCGCGCATCCCGCGCGACCTTCGCGAGGATGCTCGCCGCGGCGACGCTCGCGCAGTCCCGGTCCGCGGAGACGCGCAGCTCGACCTGCGGGACGGGACGGCCAGTGCCGGGCGCGGCGGAGACAAGGGCGGGGGTGAGCACGTCGACGTCGCCGTCCAGGAGGATCGCGTCGATCTCGACGTCCAGCGCGGTCAGCGCGCGCACGGCGGCGCAGGTGAGGGCGGGCAGGATCCCGATCTCGTCGATCTCGGCCGGGGACGCCCAGCCGACGGCGGAGGCGTGAGCCGCCTCGCGCAGCGGCTCGATGAGTGCCTCGCGGCGCTTCGCGGTGAGCTTCTTCGAGTCGCGCACGCCCTCGGGCAGCACGGGTTCGCGCCCGTCCTCGAGCAGCAGCGCGCAGGCGCCCACGGCGACCGGGCCGGCCAGGGCGCCGCGGCCCACCTCGTCCACGCCCACCACGATCCGCGGGCCGTGGCCGATGCGGCGGGCGAGCGCGGCTTCGACCTCGAGGGTCGGTGCCGGGGCAGTCACGAGGCGGCCGGGAGGTCGGCGAAGGACTCGCGGCCGTCGTTCAGCCGGTCCCAGTGCGCGGCGGGCCAGAAGATGACCTCGGCGCGGCCGGTGACGTCGGACTCGTCGACGAAGCCGTCGCCTTCCTGCGCCTCGTGCCAGGCGGAGTCGGCGGAAGCGTAACGGTTATCGCCCATCACCCACAGCTTGCCGTCGGGGACGGTGACGTCGAAGGCGACCTGGCAGGCGGAGGTCTCCGGGTTGATGTACGGCTCGTCGATGGTCTCGCCGTTGACCTGGAGCGCCGCGCCCTTCTCCTCGCAGACCACGTGGTCGCCGGGCAGGCCGATCAGCCGCTTGACGAGGTGGTCCTGGGAGGGGTCGGGGGCGAGGCCCACGAGGGACAGGATCATCATCAGCCGCACCCGCGGGGTGGGGTCAGCGGTCACGTCGCCGGTGATCCAGTCGCCCGGATCCTCGAACACGACGATGTCGCCGCGCTGCAGGTCGAAGACGCCCGGGCTCAGCTTCGAGACCAGGATCTTGTCGTCGACCTGGAGGGTGGGCTGCATCGAGGCGGAGGGGATGTAGAAGGGCTGGATGAGGAAGGTCTTCACCAGCACGGCGATGAGCAGGGCGACGACCATGGTGACCAGGGTGTCGAGCCACAGAGGCATCCGCTGGCGGTTGCTGCGCCGTCCCGTGCCGGTCCGGGGGTTCTCCTCGGGGGCGTTCTCAGGAGCTGTGTCCTCCGTGGGGGGCACAGCGTGGCGGGGATCATCGGGCGCAGTCATCGCGGCGATCCTATCCGCGTTTCCTGGGTGTCACTGGGTGCCGCGACGATGTCACAGCGCGCCGCGACGCGAGAGGGGCCACACGATCCGATCCGCCTCGCCCACCACTCTGTCCAGCGGGATCATCCCGCCTCCGGGCGCGCCGAGCAGGTGACGGGAGTCGGTGGAGTCCCCGCGGTTATCGCCCAGCAGGAACACGCGTCCCTCCGGGACGAGGACGTCGAACCGGATGGTGCTCGGGACGGTGTCGGCGGGCAGATAGGGCTCCTCGAGCACCTCGCCGTTCACGCGCAGCTGTCCGTCCTCGCCGCAGCAGGTGATCCGGTCCCCGCCCACACCGATGACGCGCTTGACCCAGTAGCGGTCCCCGTCGGCCGCCGTCGGCGCGAAGTAGCCGCGCCCATCGACCACGACGATGTCGCCCCGCTCGGCGGTGCCGCGCGTGGAGCGGTCGGCCAGCAGCACGTCGCCCGGGTGGAGGACCGGCTGCATGGAGGCCGACGGGACGCGGAAGGGCTGGGCGACGAAGTGGCGCACCGCGAAGGCGCCGAGAACGAGCAGGACGATGCAGACGGCGGCGGCCACCATCGGGTGGGGCCGCCGCCGTCCGTGCATGCTCCTACGGGTCATCCGCAGATCAGGAGTGCTCGCGCTTCTCCCGGATGCGGGCCTTCTTGCCCGTGAGGTTGCGCAGGTAGTACAGCTTCGCGCGGCGCACGTCACCGCGGGTGACGACCTCGATCTTGTCGACGGTCGGGGCGTGCACGGGGAACACGCGCTCCACGCCGACGCCGAAGGAGACCTTGCGGACGCGGAAGGTCTCGCCCACGCCGTGGCCCTGGCGGCCAATGACGTAGCCCTGGAAGATCTGGATACGGGAGCGGTTGCCCTCGATGACCTTCACGTGCACCTTGACGTTGTCGCCGGCGCGGAAGGCGGGCACGTCCTCGCGCAGCGAGGCCTTGTCGAGCTCATCGAGCTTCTGCATGTTCTATCTCCTGGCCTCCGCCTCAGGTCGGCAAGCCTCGTTCGTCGGGCCGCGCGGGGCGACCCGTCATGAACTGACTGTCCGGCGGAGAGGACGAGTCCTCCCGTGCCGGTGTGCTGGGCCTCTGGCGGCGACTCCCATCGCCACGGATCTGCCCGGCCGCGTGATGCGCCCTCCCCTGAGGCAGAGAGGCGCGCGGCGCGCACAAGGGGTCATTCTGCCAGCGCGCACCGCGTGCGGCAAGACTCGACGTCCCTGATCCTGCAGGTCACCGGCCCGCCAGTGTGTCGGATCCGTCACGCCACCTGTGCCGGGCCACGCTCAGGCGCTCCTGTCCTCGCAGAGCAGGTCGGGGCGGCGCTGCCGGGTGCGCTCGAGCGACTGCTCGCGCCTCCACGCCGCGATCTTCCCGTGGTCTCCGGAGAGCAGGATCGCAGGTGCCTCGCGCACCACCCCGGCGGGGTCCTCCCAGCGGGCGGGGCGGGTGTACAGCGGGTACTCGAGCAGCCCGTCGGAATGGGACTCCTCGACGAGGGACTCCGCGTTGCCGACCACGCCGGGGACGAGCCGCACCACGGCCTCGGTGATCGCGAGGACCGCGACCTCGCCGCCGTTGAGGACGTAGTCGCCGAGGGAGGCGAGCGCGACCTCGCAGCCGATGTCGGCGAGGTGCTCGTAGACGCGCTCGTCGATCCCCTCATAGCGGCCACAGGCGAGGATCAGCCACTCGCACTGGGACCACTCCTGCGCGGTCGACTGCGCGAACGGGGTCCCGGCGGGGTTCGGGAAGATGATCAGCGGCTCGGTGTCCTCGCCCAGCGCCGCCTGGCCCTCGGCGCGCACCGCGGCGAAGGCCTCCGCCCACGGCTCGGGCTTCATCACCATGCCGGCGCCGCCGCCGAGCGGGGTGTCGTCCACGGTGCGGTGCCGGTCGTGGGTCCAGGTGCGCAGGTCGTGGACGTTGAGGTCCACGAGCCCATCACGGCGGGCCTTGCCGATCAGGGACAGCTCGAGCGGGGCGAGGTACTCGGGGAAGATCGTGATGACGTCGATGCGCATCCGTGGTCAGCGCTCCGTCCGTGCCGGGGCGGAGGTCTCGGGCTCGGGGCCCTGCTCGTCCTCCGGCAGCTCGTCGAAGAGGCCGCCGGGCGGGTCCGCGAGGACCACGCCGGCCTCGAGATCCACCTCGGGCACGAGCTGCTCCACCAGCGGCAGCTGCACGCGGCGGCGGTCGGGGGTGCGCACGATGAGCAGGTCCTGCGCGGGGTAGTGCTCCACGCCCGCGACGGTGCCGAGCTCGCGTCCGTCGACGTGGCGGACGGCGAGGCCCTTGAGCTGGCTGGGGTACCAGGCGTCAGGGTCTTCCTCCGCCTCCTCCTGCGCGTCGACGGCGAGCTCGAGGTCGATGCCGCGCAGGGACTCGGCG
>DAHVRS010000545.1 GCA_027322375.1 Brachybacterium sp.
CGCGGAAGTAGGCGCCGGCCCGGCCCTGCGCGGTGAAGGCCCGCCCCCAGCGCCGGTCCCCCATCCAGGCGGCGAAGGTGCCGCAGGGATTGCGGGGGCAGGTCGCCTCGATCTCGGTGCTGCCGATGCGCCAGCGCTCGCCGATCACGGCGTGGTCAGTGTCCTGGCCGACGGTGACCAGGTTCTCGCCGAAGAAGCCGTCCGGCAGCTCGCTGCCGAGCGCGGCGGCATAGGCCTCGCGCACCTCGCGGGAATAGGCATAGACGGCCTTGAAGATCCCGCCGTGGTGCTCGCGGTCGCCCTGCACGTCGCCGAGCACCCCGTGGGTGAGCAGGGTGACGGGCCCGTCGGCGGGGCGCTTGTCGATCCCGCTCATGAGGGAGCGCTCGCGCACCTCGAAGAGCTGGGCGACGGTGCACACCGCGCCGATCCGTCCCGGCCCGATGAGCTCCGGCAGCTCGAGGGGGTCGAGGCGACGGGGTGCCGTCTCGGGCAGGGGGCCGGGCGCGATGCTCACTTCTTCTTCTTCTTCTCGTCCTTCTGCGGCTCGGCGGCGTCGGAGGACAGCGCTGCGATGAAGGCCTCCTGCGGCACGTCGACCGAGCCGATGCTCTTCATGCGCTTCTTGCCCTCCTTCTGCTTCTCGAGCAGCTTGCGCTTGCGGGAGATGTCGCCGCCGTAGCACTTGGACAGCACGTCCTTGCGCATGGCGCGGATGTTCTCGCGGGCGATGATGCGGGAGCCGATCGCGGCCTGGATCGGGACCTCGAACTGCTGGCGCGGGATGAGGTTCTTGAGCTTGCCCGCCATCTCGACACCGTAGGCGTAGGCCTTGTCGCGGTGGACGATCGCGCTGAACGCGTCGACCGGCTCGCCCTGGAGGAGGATGTCGACCTTGACGAGGTCGGCGGTCTGCTCGCCGGAGACGTCGTAGTCCAGCGAGGCGTAGCCGCGGGTCTTCGACTTCAGCTGGTCGAAGAAGTCGAAGACGATCTCCGCGAGCGGCAGGGTGTAGCGCAGCTCGACCCGGTCCTCGCTGAGGTAGTCCATGCCGCCCAGCGCCCCACGCTTGGACTGGCACAGCTCCATGACCGCGCCGATGAACTCGCTGGGCACGAGGATCGTGGCGCGGGCGACGGGCTCGGAGATCTCGTGGACCTTGCCCTCGGGGAAGTCGGAGGGGTTCAGCACCTCGACCTCCGTGCCGTCCTCCATCACGACCTGGTACACGACGGAGGGGGCGGTGGAGATGAGGTCGAGGTCGAACTCGCGCTCGAGCCGCTCGCGCACGATCTCCAGGTGCAGCAGACCGAGGAAGCCGACGCGGAAGCCGAAGCCGAGCGCGGTGGAGGTCGCCGGCTCGTAGACGAGCGCGGCGTCGTTGAGCTTGAGCTTGTCCAGCGCATCGCGCAGCACCGGGTAGTCGGAGCCGTCGATCGGGAACAGGCCGGAGTAGACCATGGGCTTGGGGTCCGCGTAGCCCTCCAGCGGCTCCTCGGCGCCGCGCACCGAGGTGGTGATCGTGTCGCCGACCTTCGACTGGCGCACGTCCTTCACACCGGTGATGAGGTAGCCGACCTCGCCGGGGCCGATGCCCTGGGTGGGGTGCGGCTCGGGCGCGCTCACACCGATCTCGAGCAGCTCGTGGTGGGCGCCGGTGGACATCATGTCGATCCGGTCGCGGGACTTCAAGAAGCCGTCGACCACGCGGACGTAGGTGACCACGCCGCGGTAGGTGTCATAGACGGAGTCGAAGATCATCGCGCGGCAGGGCGCATCGACCTGGCCCTCCGGAGAGGGCAAGGTGCGCACCACGTGGTCGAGCAGCTCGGGCACGCCCACGCCGGTCTTCCCGGAGACGCGCAGGACGTCCTCGGGATCCACGCCCACGAGCTGGCCGATCTCCGCCGCGTACTTCTCCGGCTCCGCGCCGGGCAGGTCGATCTTGTTCAGCACGGGGATGATCGTGAGGTCGTGCTCCATCGCGAGGTAGAGGTTAGCGAGCGTCTGCGCCTCGATGCCCTGCGCGGCGTCGACCAGCAGGATCGCGCCCTCGCAGGCGGCGAGGGAGCGGGAGACCTCGTAGGTGAAGTCGACGTGCCCCGGGGTGTCGATCATGTTCAGGGCGTAGCTGACGCCGTCGACCTGCCAGGGCATGCGCACGGCCTGCGACTTCACGGTGATGCCGCGCTCGCGCTCGATATCCATGCGGTCGAGGTACTGGGCGCGCATCGCCCGCTCTTCGACGATCCCGGTGATCTGCAGCATCCGGTCGGCCAGGGTGGACTTGCCGTGG
>DAHVRS010000549.1 GCA_027322375.1 Brachybacterium sp.
TTGCTCTATCCATTGAGCTATGGAGGCTGACGGTCCGAGCAGTCTACCGAGGCTGGGGGCCGCTCCGCGCCACCGCCACTGCGCGGTGATCGACCGAGCACTCACTACCGCCGTCGGCCGCGCCGCGGAGGTGCCGGGGGAGGACAGCGCGGCCCGGCCTGGCAGCGGGGGCAGAACCACAGCACCCTCGCCTCGGTCCCCTCGAGACGCGGCTCGGCGAGCTCCCCGCGCTCGATCCGGGTGCGGCAGCGGCGGCACTGCTTCCCGCCGCGGCCGTAGACCCACAGGTTCCCGTCCCGGCCCAGCATCCCGCCGGTGGTCACCCGCACCTCACGGTCCTGGTTCAGCACGAGCAGACGGCGAGCGAGATCCACGAGAGCGCCCAGATCCGTCTCCGCGGCGACGGGCGCGGCAGGATGGAGCCGACGCAGGAAGCACAGCTCGCTGCGATAGATGTTCCCGATCCCGGCGAGCACGTGCTGGTCGAGCATCGCCAGGCCGATCGGCCGCTCCGGCTCCGCGGCGAGGTTCGTGATCGCCCGCTCGCGCAGGCTCGGGTCCTCGTCCCAAGTGGCGTCGAGCAGGTCGGGGCCGAGGCTGCCCAGCAGCTGCTCCTCGTCGGCCGTGCGCAGGAGCTGCACCTGCTTCACGTCATAGGCGATGGCTCGCCGCTCGCGGCCGTCCTCGCGCCGGGCCTCGAGCAGGATCCGGATCGTGTCGGGGGAGCGGGGTCCGGCACTCGTGTCGCTCGAGCGCAGCGCCTTCCCATCCACGTGCCAGATGCCGTCCATCATGAGGTGGTTGTGCAGGGTCATCGGGGGCGGTCCGGGCACGGGCGGGGTGAGGCGGAGCAGGAGGTGCTTCCCGCGCGGGCGCACCTCGGCGACCCTCCAGCCCGTGAGGTCCGCAGTCGCTGCGCGCGGTACGCGGAGATCGCAGGTGGTGAGCACGGCGCCGGCGAGCGCGTCGTCGAGGATCCGGCACTGCCGGGCGACGGTGTCTCCCTCGGGCATCAGCGCTCACCCGCCCGCAGCCGCAGGGAGCGCGGGGAGCGGTAGCAGCCAGCCGCCTCGAGCGCCGCGGTCACCGCCGCGACGGGGCTGGCGTCGATGCCGTGGCCGTTGATCCGCTCGATCCGCAGCTGCGGCAAGCGGGAGTCCTCCGCGATCGCGCGGACCAACTGCGCGGCGATCCTCTCCGTCGCTCCCTCGTCCGCCCACCACAGCAGGTGCTTGCCGCCCTTGTCGACGTAGGCACTGACGTGCCCGTCCACGAGCAGCACGAGCGCGCCGGCGCGTCTCGCGGGCCGTGCGCTCGTGCCCTCCAGCGGCGTGATCGACAACGCCGGCCAGGGCAGTGCCGCCCCGTAGGGGTTCGCAGGATCGGTCGCTGCGAGGGCGAGTGCTGCCCCGTCGGCCGATGGGGCGTCGCCGCCGGTATCCCGTGCAGCCTCTGCCTCCCTGTCCCGGTCGCGCAGCAGGTCCACCGCCTCGGCGGGGGCGAACTGCGAGGCGCCGAGCCCGTCGATGAAGTAGCCGCGGCGGCAGGCGCCGTTCTCCTCGAGCACGGATAGGACCCGGTACACGCCCGCGAAGCCGCCGGGGATGTCCTCCACGTCCATCGCGCCGCGCGTGACCACGCCGTGCCGGTCCAGGAGCAAGGTAGCGAGCGCGGCGGAGCGGGCGGCGGGGTCCACGGGGTCCAGTCGCACCGCGGACCAGCGCCCGGCGCCGACGGGCCCGGTGACGAGCTCGGCAGGGCTCGTGACGCCCTGACGCATCATCGCCGCGGAGAGCCGGGCCGCGCCGCGCCGGCCGAGCGTGCGGGAGCGCCCCGGGGCGCGCGCCGCAGAAGCCTTCGCGGCGCCGCGACCGTACGCACGCAATGCCTCGAAGGAATCATTGGTGACCAGCCCCGCGAAGGCGAGATCCCACAGCGCCTCGTGCAGATCCTGCGGCCGGGAGGCCTCCCCGGCATCGGCAAGGGCGGTGAGGAGCTCGCTGTGCCGCAGCGCGCCCGGCGTGGCCTGCAGCAGGTCCAGGAGACGCGCGGCGAGGGAACCCTCGGGAAGGGACGCGGCCGCCTCCTCGAGCTCCTCCGCCACCAGGCCGAGCGGCAAGGCATCGGCGAGATGCAGGCGGATCCAGCCGTCGTCGGCGCCGAGCCTCCCGTGCCCGGTCCACACCAGCTCCCCGGACGCGAAGGCAGCATCCAGCAGGGCGGGGGTGAACTCGGGCAGGCGGGTGGGCAGCACCTGGGTCTCCCAGGCGGACAGCGGCAGTGACACCCCGGCGAGCTGGTCCACGACGGAGAGGAGCCCGTCGTGCCCGGTCCAGGTGGCGCGCTCGCGCGTGCCATCGGCTCGCCGGCCCACGAGGTGCTGCCACTGGGTGAGGAATCGGGCGTAGACGGGCCCGGTGACCGGGGCGATCTCGCGGCGCGAGGCGGCGAGGCTCGCACGGCGGATGCGGCGCAGCACCTCCGTGTCCACCCATTCCTCGCCCTCGCGTCCCGGGGTGAACTCGCCCTGGGAGAGGGCACGCTCGGCGGTGAGCTGCTCGAGCGCGGCGCGGGCCACGCCCGGGGCGAGACCGAACGTCTGCACCGGTGCATCAGCGGGGAAGGGTCCGCGGCCGCGCGCCCAGCGGGAGACGAGCTGCGGGACCGCCCGGTCCACCGCAGCCAGGTGCACCTCGGGGATCCCGGGCGGCAGCGCCGTGCCGAGCGCGTCGCGCAGCAGACCCGCGTCCTCGACCGCTGCGATGTGTTCCGTCCTGACGATCCGGACCCGGAGAATGCGTCGGGAGTCCTCGAGGGAGGTGAGCGCGGCGTCGACGTCCAGGGAGTCTGCGGCCCGTTCCGCGAGCTGGTCGGGAGTGAGCGGGCCCAGCCGTCGCAGCGCGTCGGCGACCTGTTCGGTGCTGCGCAGCGCTCGGTCTTCGGTGAGCCCCTGGAGGCGCTGCTCGACCTCGGCGATCACGTCCGCATCCAGCAGCTCGCGCAGGCTCACGGTGCCCAGCAGTTCCGCGAGCAGCGACTGGTCCAGGGCGAGCGCGGCGGTGCGCCGTTCGGCGAGCGGTGCGTCGGTGTCGTAGAGGAACTGCGCCATGTAGCCCATGAGCAGAGAGCGCGCGAAAGGGGAGGGCTCGGGCGTCTCCACCTCCCGCACCTGCACGCGCCGGCTGTCGATCCCGATCATGAGCTCCACGAGGGCGGGCAGGTCGTACACGTCCTGGAGACATTCGCGGGCGGCCTCGAGCATGATCGGGAAGTCGGGATGGGGGCGTGCCACCTCGAGCAGGTGCGCGGAGCGCTGGCGCTGCTGCCACAGCGGCGCCCGCTGATTCGGATCACGCCTCGGCAGCAGCAGCGCACGGGCCGCGCACTCCCGGAACCGGGCCGCGAACAGGGCGGAGGAGCCGACGAGCCGGCGCACCTCCTCCTCGATCTCCTCGGGCGTGAACACGAACAGGTCCGCGCCGGGCGGCTGCTCGCCGTGGGGGATGCGCAGCACGATCCCGTCGTCGGCCGCCATCACCTGCCCGTCCAGGCCGTAGCGCTCCTCGACCCGTGTCCCGACCGCGAGCGCCCACGGCCCGGTGATCCGCTGTCCAGCCGCGCAGTGCAGCACCACGCGCCAGTCCCCGAGCTCGTCGAGGAAGCGCTCGACGACCAGCTGATCCGGACCGGGCACGGCACCCGTCGTGGCCTGCTGGGCGGAAAGATGGTCGAGCAGGACGGTCCGCGCGTTCGCGTCCAGGCCCAGGGCCTGCAGGCGCTCATCGGCATCGGCGCGGGGGAGTGCGGCGAGCTCGGCCTGCGCGGTCGAGATCGCGCGGCCCAGGCTCGCGGGGCGGCCGTCGCCGTCGCCGTGCCAGAAGGGGATCCGCCCGGTGAGCCCGGTGGCGGGGGAGACGGTGACGCGCGAGGCGGTGATCTCCTCGATCCGCCAGCTGCTGGTGCCCAGCGTGATCACGTCCCCGCGCCGGGACTCGTAGACCATCTCCTCGTCCAGCTCGCCCACGCGGCGCGGCTGGGTGTCTCCCTCCGCGGCGGCGAGGTGGACCGGGTACAGGCCGCGGTCGGGGATCGTGCCGCCGCTGGTGACGGCGAGGCGCTGGGCGCCGGGGCGGGCGCTGAGCGTGCCGGTCTCGCGGTCGTGGACGAGTCGGGGCCGCAGCTCGGAGAAATCGGTGGAGGGGTAGCGGCCGGCGAGCAGGTCGATCGTCTGGTCGAAGGCGGAGCGGGGCAGCGCCCGGTAGGGATGCGCGGAGCGGACCAGATCGAACCAGGCATCGACCTGCAGGTCCTCCATCGCGGCGGCGGAGACGGTGTGCTGGGCGAGGACGTCCAGGGCGTTGCGCGGCACGGTGAGCGGCTCGATCCGTCCCGTGAGCGCCTCCTGCACCGTGACCGCGGTGCGCAGCACGTCCGCGGCGTGCAGCGGATGCAGCGAGCCCTTGGAAACGGCGCCGACGTCATGGCCGGCCCGGCCCACCCGCTGCAGCAGGCTCGAGACGGACATCGGCGCCGCGACCTGCAGCACGAGGTCCACCGCGCCCATATCGATGCCGAGCTCGAGGGAGCTGGTCGCGACCACACACCGCAGCGTCCCGGACTTCAGCTGATCCTCGATCCCGGCCCGGACCTCTTTCGACATCGAGCCGTGGTGGGCGCGGGCGATGTCCTCGACCTCGTCGAGCTCCTCCGTCTCACCGGCCGGACCGTCGGCCGCCGCCGCGAGGACGCGCCGCGCATGGAGCCGGTTGAGCTTGCCGGTGAGGCGCTCTGCCTGGCTGCGCGAGTTCGTGAACACGATCGTGGAGCGGTGGTCGAGGACGCGCTCGAGCACGGCCCGCTCCACATGCGGCCAGATCGTGCCGTAGACGTCCTCGTCATCGACCGCATCGGCGGGAGGTTCGATCGAGCGCAGATCCGGGACCGGCATCGTCACCTGCAGGTCCCAGCTCTTGGTCGAGGGCGGGCGGACCACGCTCATCTCCCGCGGACGCCCGGTGCCGGTGAGGAAGGCGGCGACCTCGTCGACCGGCTCGACCGTCGCGGACAGGCCGATGCGCTGCGCAGGCTCGGCGGTGAGCGCATCGAGCCGGGCGAGCGACAGCGCCAGGTGCTCTCCCCGCTCCGTCCCGGCGACCGCATGGAGCTCGTCGAGGATCACCGTCCGCACGCCGCGCAGCGTCTCCCGCGCCTGCGACGTGAGCAGCAGGAACAGCGACTCGGGGGTGGTGATGAGGATGTCCGGCGGGCGGGTCGCGAGCCGTCGCCGGTCTGCCGCAGGTGTGTCCCCGGTGCGCACCCCGACGCTGATCCCGCGGTGCGGATGACCGAGCCGCTCCGCAGTGCGCGCCGTGCCGACGAGCGGCGAGGTGAGGTTCCGTTCCACGTCCACGCCGAGCGCCTTCAGCGGCGAGATGTACAGGACGCTCGTGGTGGGAGCCTCC
>DAHVRS010000551.1 GCA_027322375.1 Brachybacterium sp.
ATCGAGCAGTTCGGCACGCTCGTGCAGTTCCATGGCGACCGCATCGACCTCGGGCTCGGCCGCGCACCCGGCACCGACCAGATCACCGCCCAGCTGCTGGCCCGCACCTCCGCGGAGCCCGCCGCGTTCATCGCCGCGGTCGAGCAGATGCGCGCCTGGTCGCAGACGGACCCCGGACCGGGCATGCCGATCTCCGCCGGCGTCGCGCGCGGCACCGAGGTGCCGATGTGGATCCTCGGCTCGACCGCGAACGGGGCACGCCTCGCCGCCGAGCTCGGGATGCCGTTCTCGGTCGCCTCCCACTTCGCACCCTTCCAGTACCTGCATGCGCTGGACACCTACCGCGCCCACTTCGACCCCGACGCGACCGCCGCGCAGATCGAGACGCCCCGCACCATGGTGGGCGTCAACCTCGTCATCGCGGACACCGACGCGGAAGCGCAGCACCAGCTCACGACCCTGCAGCAGATGTTCCTCGGCGTGGTCACCGGGCAGCGGCAGAAGATCCAGCCGCCCCGCGACATGGCGGAGGTCGCCCCCGACCACCTCCTGCAGCAGGTGGACCAGACCCTCTCGATCCGGGCCGTCGGCTCGCCGAGCACCGTGGTGCGCCAGCTCGAGGAGATCGTCGCCGCGACCAAGGCGGACGAGCTGATCCTCACCGCCTACTACTTCGATCCGGCCGACAGGATCCACGGCCTCGAGCTGCTCGCCGAGGCCTGGGGGCTCTGACCCGCGCAGATCCCGAAACGGCCAGGCCCGGCCCATGCGGGCCGGGCCTGGCCGTTATCCTGCCTCCCTGGGGGACCGACCGAGGGGGACGGGATGAGAGAACGACGCTTCACGGCGCGCACGTTTGCGGCCACGGCGCTCGCCGCGCTGCTGCTGAGCAGCTGCGCGATGCTGAACGACACCACGCGGGAGCCTGAGTGGGTCCACGACGAGGACCTCGACGTCTACTTCCAGCCGGACCTCGCCACCGACTCCCCTGACCTGGTCGAGGAGCACTTCCCCATGCTCGGCGAGGTGGGGGCGGTGACGGTCCAGAACGGCCAGTTCACCGATCCGCACGGTCGCCAGGTGATACCCGGCCCGGACGACTACTGGTGGCAGGCCTCGATCGAGCTCGAGCCCGAGCAGGTCCAGGAGCTGATCGCCGAGGCAGGCCCCACCTCCGGCACCGGCGAGCAGAAGCCTCCGGAGACGCTCACCGTCGAGGAAGTGCGCGCCGGGCTCATCGGCCCGCTCGAGGAGCGGCTCGAGGACTGCGCTGGCGACTGGATCGACGCGTCCCCCGCGCTCACGGAGCCCGGGTATGCGCATCGCACCGTGGCGGGCGACATGATCACGCTCGCGGCTGTATGCGAGGGCGGAACGCAGCTGGTCATCGGCGCCCGGGACATGTGAGTCCTGCCCGCACCACCCCGCGTGGGCGCGCCGCTGAGCGCGTCAGCGCGCCGTCGGCCGCAGGGCCGCCGTGACGGTGGCGTGGTCGCTCGCGGCGCGCCCGGCCAGGCACGGCACCCGCGCCGCATAGCGCGCGGCGTGGAGCCCGCGGGTGAGGATCCAGTCGATCCGCACCCCGCCCGGCACCGGGTCCCCGTAGTCGGGGAAGGTGCCGATGTCTTCCCCCTCATGCTCGGCAGCGGTGTCATGGACGTCCTCGAGCCCGGCCTCGCGCAGCACCTGCCAGGCTGTGCTCGCTCCGCCCTCGGCGTTGAAGTCGCCCATCAGCACGATCGGCGCGTCCCCTGCTTCGGCGCGCAGCCGCTCAGCGAGCAGCCTCGCGCCCTGCTCGCGCGCGGCCTCACCGGCGTGGTCCAGATGCGTGACGGCGAGGACCAGCTCCTCGCCGGTCACGCGATCCAGCACCCGTGCCCACACCGCGATGCGGGGGCAGTGCCCGTCCCAGCCGAGGGAGCCGATGAGGGCGGGCTGCTCGGAGAGCCAGAACTGGTCCCAGTCCCGCATCTCGAACCGGTCCCGGCGCAGGAGCAGCAGGTTGTGCTCGCCGCGCCCGCCGCCCTCGCGGCCGATCCCGAGCCGCAGATGGGTCGCGCCGAGCGCCTCGTCGATCACCGGGAGCTGGGAGGCGAGCACCTCCTGCAGCCCCACCACGTCCGCGTCCGCCTCGCGCAGCAGGTGGGTGAGGACCGGGGCGCGCTCCGGCCAGTGGTCCGCGTCCCCGGGCCGGGTGCCCGCATCGTGATAGCGGATGTTCTGGGTGAGGACGGAAAGGGACGGGAGCGTGGCGTCATCGGAGCTCATGCCTCGATCCTCTCGCACGTGCGGTGGGTGAGGGCCATGGACCATAATTCGGGCATGACTCCCCTCGTGCTCCAGTCGGACTTCGGCCTCGACGACGGCGCGGTCAGCGCGATGTACGGCGTGGCCGTCGGCGTGGATCCTGCGCTGCGGATCCACGACGTCACCCACAACATCCCGCCCTATGACATCTGGGAGGGTTCCTACCGGCTCGCGCAGGTGCTGTCCTACTGGCCAGAGGGCACCGTGTTCGTCTCCGTGGTCGACCCGGGCGTCGGCTCGGACCGGCTCTCCGTCGTGGCCCGCACCGCGACCGGCCACGTCATCGTCACGCCCGACAACGGAACCCTCACCCATCTCGACGACATCTTCGGGATCACCGCGCTGCGCGAGATCGACGAGACCCGCCACCGCCGCCCCGGCTCCGAGGAGTCCTACACCTTCCACGGCCGGGACATCTACGCCTTCACCGGCGCACGCCTCGCCGCCGGTGTCGCGAGCTATGAGGAGGTCGGCCCCGAGCTGCCGCTCGAGAGCATGGTGCGCCTGCCGCTCACCGCCCCCGTCCACGAGGACTGCGCCGTGCGCGGCATCATCGACACCCTCGACGTGCGCTACGGCTCGCTGTGGACCTCGATCCCCCGCACCCTGTTCCGCGAGCTCGGCGTCTCCCCCGGCGAACGGGTCATGGTGCGCGTGCTGCACCACGACACGATCGTCCACGCCGCCCAGCTCACCTACGCCCGCAGCTTCTCCGCGGTCGAGATCGGCGAGTCGCTGCTGTACGTGAACTCGCTGGACCGGATGGCGATCGCCATCAACCGCGGCCACTACGCCCGCGCCTTCTCCCTCGGCACCGGCGCGTCCTGGCACGTGACCCTCGAGCCCGTGCGCTGACCCGGCCCCTCCTCGCCCTTCTACACCAAGGAATCCCCCATGGCCATCTCCCGGTCCCCCGTCACCCAGGTCGTCGCCATCGGCATCGGTGCGGCGCTGTTCTTCGTGCTGGGCCGCTTCGTCGCGATCCCGAGCCCCATCCCGAACACCTCCATCTCGATCCAGTACGCGGTCCTGGCCGTGTTCGCGGTGCTCTACGGCCCGCTCGTCGGCGCGCTCGCGGGCCTGATCGGACATGTCCTGATCGATGCGACCGGCTACGGCATCTGGCTCTCCTGGGAGATCGCCTCCGGCGTGTTCGGGCTGGTCGTGGGCCTGATCCTGCTGCGCAACGCGCTCGAGGACGGCGTCTTCGACAAGGTGCTGGCGCTGCGCTTCTCCCTCGCGGTGGTGGTCGCGAACGCGCTCGCCTGGCTGGTGGTCGCCCCGCTCGGCGATGTGCTGATCTACTCCGAGCCCGCGAACAAGGTCTGGGTCCAGGGCGCCTTCGCCTTCGCCTCCAACACGGTGACCGCCATCGTGCTCGGCCTGCTCGTCCTCTCCCTCTACGCTCGCACCCGCACCAGGACCGGGTCCCTGAGCCGCGAGGCGTGAGCGACGCCGTCGCGCCGGACGGCGCCCCGCTGATCGCGCTGCGCGGATACACCTTCCAGTACCGGGCGCAGTCCGAGCCGACCCTGCACGACATCGACCTCGAGGTCC
>DAHVRS010000002.1 GCA_027322375.1 Brachybacterium sp.
TCCCATCCCGCTGTGCGATGCGCCTCCCTCTCTTCGCACCCTGGGATCCGCATCCGTGCAGTGCACAGCCTTGCTGTCTCACGATCCGTCGGAGCCGTCCGAATGGCGGGATGCGGGGTCTAGGGTCGCGCGACGTGAACACCTCGCACAACCCTCTCCCCGCCGACGACACGGCGCCCGCCCCCACGGATGCTCCCGCGGCCGCCCCTGCGAATACGCGCGGCCGAGTCATCACCGCCTCGATGGTGGGCACCACGATCGAGTTCTTCGACTTCTACGCATACGCGACTGCCGCATCGCTCGTGTTCCCCGCCCTGTTCTTCCCCACGCAGACCCCGGCGAACCAGCTGCTGAGCTCCTTCGCGGTCTTCGGCGTCGCCTTCGTCGCCCGGCCGCTCGGCTCGCTCGTGTTCGGCCACTACGGCGACCGGATCGGGCGCAAGGCCACGCTCGTGGCGAGCCTGCTCGTGATGGGCATCGCGACCTTCCTCATCGGCGTGCTGCCCACCGCGTCCACGCCCGGCTTCGCCGTGCTCGCCCCCGCGATCCTGGTGCTGCTGCGCTTCTGCCAGGGCATCGGCCTGGGCGGCGAATGGTCCGGCGCAGCGTTGCTGGCGACCGAGAACGCCCCGCCCGGCAAGCGCGCCCTGTACGGCACCTTCCCTCAGCTCGGCGCACCCGCCGGCTTCATCCTCTCGAACGTGCTGTTCGTGGTGCTGAGCATGCAGCTCAGCGCCGAGCAGTTCCTCTCGTGGGGCTGGCGCGTGCCCTTCCTGCTCTCCGCGGTGCTCGTGGCGGTGGGACTGTGGGTGCGGCTGCGGCTCATGGAGTCCCCGGCCTTCCAGAAGGTGCTCGACGAGCAGCGCGTCGCCGCCGTCCCGATCGCGCGCGTGTTCCGCACCGCGATGCGCCCGCTGGTCCTCGCGACCCTCGCCATGGTCGCCACCTACGTGCTCTTCTACCTGATGACCGCCTTCCTCATGGTGGTCGGCACCACCGCGTCCGACGAGGACTCCGCCCGCGCCGCCGCCGAGGCCGCCGGCAAGGACTTCGACCCCGCCGGTTTCGTGCCGGGCCTCGGCTTCGAGCGCACCGACTTCCTCACCATGCTCATCATCGGCGTGGTCTTCTTCGGGATCTTCACCGTGGTCTCCGGCCCGCTCGCCGACAAGGTGGGCCGCAAGCGCCTCCTGCTCGTGGTGACCGCCGGCATCGCCGTGTTCGGCCTGGTCCTGGACCCGCTCATGCACGCCGGGACGGTCGGGGTGATGGCCGCGCTGATCCTCGGCTTCACCCTCATGGGCCTCACCTTCGGGCCGATGGCCGCGTTCCTGCCAGAGATGTTCCGGGCCGACGTCCGCTACACCGGCAGCGCCGTCAGCTACAACATGGCCTCCGTGATCGGCGCGGCCCCGGCCCCCTACGCGATGATCGCGCTGTGGCAGGCGCAGGGCGGTGGGCTGCTGCTCGTGGGGCTCTACCTGGTCCTCGGCGCCGTGATCACCGCCGCGGCCCTGCTGATCGGTGGCGAGACCAAGGACGTCGACTACCTGGCCTGAGACGCCAGCTCGTCGGCGCACACGAGAAGGGGCGGTCCCGCACGGGACCGCCCCTCCTGTTCATGCGTTCGCCGGCCGCGCATCATGTGCGCGCGCGGCGCGGTACCTCAGCCCTCGCGGTGCGCGCGGTAGTAGCGGATCAGGCCCTCGGTGGAGGCGTCCTCCGCCGCGATCTTCTCCTCGTCCCCGGCGACGGCGCCGGCGAGCTCCTTGGCGAGCTGCTTGCCGAGCTCCACGCCCCACTGGTCGAAGGAGTTGATGCCCCACACGGTGCCCTGCACGAAGGTGATGTGCTCGTACAGCGCGATGAGCTGGCCCAGCACGGACGGGGTCAGCTTCGGCGCCATGATCGAGGTGGTGGGGCGGTCGCCGGAGAACTCGCGGGCGGCGACGAGCGCGCCCTCGGTCCCCTCGGCACGGACCTCCTCGGCGGTCTTGCCGAAGGCGAGCGCCTTGGTCTGCGCGAAGAAGTTCGCCAGGAACAGCTCGTGCACGTCCTGCTCGCCGTCGGCCAGGGCGTGGTCCGGGGTGGCGAAGGCGATGAAGTCCGCGGGGATCACCCGGTTGCCCTGGTGGATCAGCTGGTAGAAGGCGTGCTGGCCGTTGGTGCCGGGCTCGCCCCAGAACACCTCGCCGGTCTCGGTGGTCGCGAGCGAGCCGTCCCAGCGCACCGCCTTGCCGTTGGACTCCATGGTGAGCTGCTGGAGGTAGGCGGGGAAGCGGTGGAGGTACTGGGAGTAGGGGAGGACCGCGTGGGTCTCCGCCTCGAGGAAGTTGACGTTCCAGATGTTCAGCAGGCCCATCAGCAGCGGCACGTTCTGCTCCGCGGGCGCGGTGGCGAAGTGCTCGTCCATCGCATGGAAGCCGGCCAGCAGCTCCTCGAACACCTCGGGGCCCAGCACGGTGGCGAGCACGGTGCCGATCGCGGAGTCGACGCTGTAGCGGCCGCCCACCCAGTCCCAGAAGCCGAAGGCGTTCTCGGGGTCGATCCCGAACTCGGCGACCTTGTCCAGCGCGGTGGAGACGGCCACGAAGTGCTTCGCCACCGCCTCCTGCTCCTGCTCGGCCCTCAGGCCCGCGCTCTCGCGCAGCCCGTCCAGCAGCCAGCTGCGCACCAGGCGGGCATTGGTAAGCGTCTCGAGGGTGGTGAAGGTCTTCGAGGCGATGATGACGAGCGTGGTCTCCGGGTCGAGCCCGCGGGTCGTCTCATACGCATCGGTCGGGTCGATGTTGGAGAGGAAGCGCGCCTCGAGGCCCTCCTGCGCGTGGGGCTTCAGCGCCTCGTAGACCATGACGGGGCCCAGGTCGCTGCCTCCGATGCCGATGTTCACGACGGTCTCGATGCGCTTGCCGGTCACGCCGGTCCACTCGCCGGAGCGGACCTTCCGGGCGAAGGCGTAGACGCGCTCGAGGGTGCCGCGAACGTCGGCATCGATGTCCTGGCCGTCCACGGTGAGGGCGGGGGAGGCCCCGGCCGGGCGGCGCAGCGCCGTGTGAAGCACGGCACGATCCTCGGTGGTGTTGATGTGGGCGCCGGCGAACATCGCGTCGCGGCGCTCCTCGACCCCGACCTCGCGCGAGAGCTGCAGCAGGAGCTCGAGGGTCTCGGGGGTGATGAGGTTCTTCGAGAGGTCCACGTGCAGGTCCGCGGCGCCGTGCGTGAAGCGGGCGGCGCGCTCGGGATCCTCCGCGAACCATTCGCGCAGCGAGCCCTCGAGCTCCAGGTCATGCGCCTCGAGCGCGGCCCAGGCCTCGGTCGTGGTGGGGTCGACGGGTGCGGTGGGAGCATCAGGAGTAGTCATATGGCCATTGAACACCGTGGAAGCAAAACATGTGCATGGGGCCAGAATGTACGAGTCCGCTACGGGCATCCTCAAGCAGCTTTGTAGTGATGCAGCGAGAGCCCCGTCCCAGACGTTTTCGCCAGTCTTGGTCAAGTCCCTGGAAGTGGTGTAGCGATCCTTCGCGGAGGGGTCAGGCGGTCAGGGCGGGCTGGGAGCTTGTGGAGACCTCCTCGGTCCCGGTGTCGGGGACGAGGTTGAGGCGGCGGCGGCGGGTGAAGACATCCAGTCCGAGATAGCGTTGTCCTTCGGCCCACTCGTCGGTATGAGTGAACCGACCCAGGTTCTCTGCCGCTACTTTGCGGGTTCGGGCTCTCGGTCGAGGGCCTCGTAGTGGAGCGTCTCGAACTCTACCTGGGTGAGCATCCCCAGCGTCCCGTGGAGTCGCCGGTTGCTGTACCAGTCGACCCAGCCGGCAGTCGCGAACTCGACGTCCGCGAGGGCCCGGAACGGGCCGGAGTGGAAGACGGTGGTGCGGAGGCACTCGGTCTTGAACAGCCCGTTCACGCTCTCCATGAGGGCGTTATCGAACGCGTCCCCGACAGACCCGATCGACGGCGCGCTGCCCTCGAGGCCGAGGTGCTCGGTGTAGCGGATCGAGGTGCACTGGGACCCGGCATCGCTGTGCGCCACCAAAGAGCCTGGTGAGACCGGGTATACCTCGCGGCCGCGCTGCCACAGCGCGATCCGCAGCGGCGTCATGACCAGGTCGGAGCGCATGCTGGAGGAGGCGTGCCAGCCCACGATCCGCTGGGCGAACACGTCCACGGCGAACGCGACGTCGACGAACCCCGCCCACGTCCTGACGTAGGTGAAGTCGGTGACCCACACGCGATTCGGAGCCGGGGCGGTGAAGTCACGGTTCAGCAGGTCACCGGCACGTTTCCCATCAAGGCCCAGGACCGTGGTGCGGACGTTCTCGACCCGCCGGAGGCCCTCCAGGCCCAGGGCCCGCATCGCACGGTCCACCGCCCCGCGGGAGGGTGCCCGCCAGGCCGGTCTGGCGGCGGAGCAGTGCGACCCACTTCCGTCGCCCGTACAGGCCTACCGGCGTCATCTGGACGAGCCCGGTGACGGGGTTGAGGGTCCAGGCGCGGTCGCGGATCTTGTCCTCCACCAAAGCGTCGGTGACGGTACAGGCCGCGACGCCCGAGAGCGTCGCGCCACGCGTCATGCCGGTGGCGGTGAAATTGGTCTCCGCCGCGAGCCCTGCATTGATCGTGATCCCGGTGCCGCCGGATTG
>DAHVRS010000007.1 GCA_027322375.1 Brachybacterium sp.
GTCGAGCAGCCCGAACGCGAGAACGGACCGCAGCAGGCTCGGCGAGAAGGGGCCCACCGTCACCTCTTCCTTGCCGCTGGTGCACGTGATCCAGGTGGAGTCGTCCTGGCGCGTGATCGTGACGGCGTCGCCGTCGACGTCGGACAGCTCGATGATGTTCATGATCCTCCTGGGACGCGGAGACGGACCGCCCACGGGCGACCGTGTCGGGGCCCGTGGGCGCTCTCCCCCGGCGCTCCGGGCCCATCGACAGTGAGGTTTACTCCTCAAGCATGTGCGGGAGAACGCAAGTTTCTGACCCTTTGGCAGAAAACCCTCCCGTCGCCCTGCCCGCCGCGCCTACCCTCCCTACCCCCTGGGGTAGTCGGCCACGTCACGTTGATGTGGCCAGTGGGAGAGAGGCATCGTTCTGCAGCGCATGTGCACGGCCGCGAGTGCCCGCGCGGGGGTCAGAAACCGCGTCAGAGCCCGCGGGCGCCGGCGATCGCGACCGCACCCTCGAGCCCCAGCGAGTCCCCGCCGGGCACGTCCTGGGCGATCTCCGCCAGCTCCTGCACCTCCTCCGGTGAGGCGTGCGCGAGCGTGTACAGGCCCAGCGGCCTGCGCGCGGTGAGCACGGCCGCCTTCGCGAGCGCGGCCCGGGAGGCCGGCACGTGCCCGTCCCGCAGCGCGTACAGCGCCTCCATGACGTGGACCGTGAACTCGGTGCGCGGGTAATGGGGACGGCCCGGCGCGGGCGGCGGCGCGGGCACGACGGGCAGGTAGCCGGGGCTCGGCAGCGGGCGGCCCACGAAGCGGCTCAGGTAGTCGGTGATGCGGCGCATCTGCTGGTGGGTCTCGTTCTCGCCCTGGTGCGGGACAGCGAGGGTCCCCCTCTCGAAGGCGCTGATGGAGACGACGAGCTCCTCGGACGCGCGGCGGAACACGGCCAGGTGCGCACGCATCAGCTGCAGCAGCGGGAACGCCTCCGGCACGGCGAGGCTGTCCGAGACGGCCCGCAGATGCGCAGCGGCGGCCTCGAAGTCCCCCGCGTCCAGCCGCTCCCACATCAGCGTCATCGCCGCGACCACCCGGTCACCGTCGTGGCGCAGGAACTGGCCGCGGGACAGCAGCGGGGTCGGCTCGAGCACGTCCTCGACGCCGCGGGCCCGGTGATCGTGCAGGATCATCCGCCGTGCCGCGTCCAGCCGTTCGCCCGAGGGGTCCATCCGCGCCGGGTCCAGCTCGATCGCGCGCGCCGCGAACCGAGCGATCTCCCCTGCGGGCAGGGCGTTGCCGCTGCGGAACACGGTGTCGGCCAGGAACATCAGCTCGGAGACGTGACGCGGCTCGAGCCCCTCGATCGCCGCGGAGGACATGAGGTCGCCGATCAGCGAGCGGACCCGGGTGTACAGGTCGATCACCGCCTCGCGGTCGCCGACGAACAGGGCGTTGTGCACGGCGTGGATGAGCCGCCCCACCCGCGCAGGGCCAGCACCTCGGATTCTGCAGCCGACGAGGGAGGCGTGCCGGAGAGATCCACATCCGGCAGGACCGCCGCGAGGCGGTGGCGCAGCACGGTGCGCAGCAGAGCGTGCACGCCCTCGGCCTCTGCAGGGAAGCGGTGGGCGTCGAAGAGCAGGAGCAGCGGCGCGGAGGAGTCCAGCGCCTCCAGCAGTCGTCGGTGCAGCACGGTCGTCCTCTCACCCCCGCCGGTCAACGGGCTCGTGCCCAGAGACCACGTCCCGGGCGTTCCCGAACAGATCCTCCACAGATGTGAGCAGGCCCGCGTCGGCGCAGCCGGCCCGTCGGCCCCGTGCTCGCAGGTGCCCGCCCGTCGGCCGCGCAATTCCCGCCCGTCGGCCCTGGAGGCGTGCGCCGTCGGCCGCCATCAGCCGCGCCGATCGCCCGTATGCACTCCCCCGATCCCCCG
>DAHVRS010000016.1 GCA_027322375.1 Brachybacterium sp.
CGGCTGCTGGGCATGATCGACCTCACGTCGGCCCGCTGAGGGGGGAGCGGGGCCCCGGGCGGCGAGGGTCCCTCGCGCTATCCTGGGGCCGCCACGACGACAACTGAGGAGACCCATGGCGACGACGAATGATCTGAAGAACGGTATGGTCCTGGTGATCGACCAGCAGCTCTGGAGCGTGGTCGAGTTCCAGCACGTCAAGCCCGGCAAGGGGCCGGCCTTCGTGCGCACCAAGCTGAAGAACGTCATGTCCGGCAAGGGCGTGGACAAGACCTTCAACGCCGGCGTCAAGGTCGAGACCGCGACCATCGACCGCCGCGACATGCAGTTCTCCTACCTCGACGGTGACATGTACGTGTTCATGGACACCTCCACCTGGGAGCAGACGAGCCTCACCGAGGAAGCCGTCGGTGACGCCAAGGACTTCATGGTCGAGGGCCAGGACGCGATCGTCGCCTTCCACGAGGGCAACGCGCTCTTCGTCGAGCTGCCCGCCTCCGTGGTGCTCGAGATCGAGTTCACCGAGCCCGGTCTGCAGGGCGACCGCTCCAGCGGTGGCACCAAGCCCGCCCGCCTCACCACCGGCCGCGAGATCCAGGTCCCGCTGTTCCTCAACGAGGGTGACAGCGTCAAGGTCGACACCCGCAGCGGTGACTACCTCGAGCGAGTGAAGTGACGAACGGCCCCTCCGCCGAGGGGAGGGGGGAGCCGCGCGGCCCCCGCGCCCCCGGCCTGCCCATGCCCACCCGCGAGGGCGCCGAGGTCGAGTTCGAGCGCACCGTCCCGGCGCGCGCGGACCGGCTCCACGGCCGCACTCGCGACCGTGTGCGGGCGGTCGACGTCCTCTACGAGGCCGACGCGAAGAAGGCGGACGTCCTGGACGTCCTCGCCGAGCGGCTCCGGCGCACCGCCGCCCAGACCCCGCTTCCCGTGCGCTCGCGCGAGCTCGTCGAGCTCTACGCCCCGCACGCTGAGGACATCGACGAGGACCTCGCCACCCACTCCCGCGACTGGCCCCTGCACCGCATGCCCGCGGTGGACCGAGCGATCCTGCGGCTCGGCACGGCCGAGGTGCTGCACAGCGCCGAGGCCTCCGAGCGCGGCGCGATCATCGGCGAGTACACCAAGATCGCCGAGGTGCTCTCCACCGATGACTCCCCGCGCTTCGTCAACGGGCTGCTCCAGCGGCTCGTGGACGTGCGCGGACTGCTCTCCTGAGCGCAGCGCCCTCGCACTGTGCTCTGGGCACGGGGCGGACCGGGGGCGCCCGGTCCGCCGCACCATCTGCACGACCTGCACGACCGGCATCACCTCCCGCCGCCCTGTCCGAGGGGCGGTCGGCCCCGCGCCGGGGCCGCGCGGAGTCCTAGACTCGGATCTGCTCCACGGAGCACACCACCCTTTAACGACACGTCCCGTGAGGCGTGGAAGGGAGAACCCTCATGAATGACGACCACGGCGGGCCTGCACAAGGCGCCGCTTCCACCGGGCCCCAGGGCCATGACATCTCCCGCGTCCTCGGCGCGGAGGAGATCCGGCGGGCACTGACCCGCATCGCCCACGAGATCCTCGAGAGCGGCCACGGCGCCGACGACCTCGTCCTCCTGGGCATCCCGCACCGCGGCGTGCCGCTCGTCCGCCGCCTCGCCGAGCTCATCGCCCGTGCGGAAGGCCGCCCCGACGCCGACGACCCGCTCGACCT
>DAHVRS010000034.1 GCA_027322375.1 Brachybacterium sp.
GCGGGCCAGCAGCTGCGCGGTGATCTGATCGGTGCCGGGAGCGCGGCCGAGCCCCAGGTCGATCCTCTCGCCGTGGAACTGCACGAGCGTGCCGAACTGCTCGATGACCGCCAGCGGCGAGTGGTTCGGGAGCATGATCCCGCCGGAGCCCACCCGGATCCGTTCGGTGAGGGAGGCGGCGCGGTCGATCAGCAGCGACGTCGCCGAGGAGGCGAGGGAGTCGGTGTTGTGGTGCTCGGCGAACCAGAGCCGCTCGTACCCGAGCCGGTCCGCGACGCGCGCCGCGTCCATCGAGGCGTTGATCGCGTCACGGGGCGTCATCCCCTCCGAGATCGGGACCAGATCCAGCAGCGACAGAGGCACGTGAGGAGCGTTCATACAGCTCAGGCTAGTCATCGCCGGAAGCGGTGGGGAGGGCGCGGGGTGAGAGGTCTCCGACGCGCCGGGCGGGAAGATTCCGGGCCTCTCGGGCGTTGCGCGCGGCATGAGGCTCTCCCTGCTGGACCGTTCCCGCACCCGCGCCGGCCGCAGCGAGCAGGCCGCGCTCACCGACAGCGTCGAGCGGGCCGTCGCCGCGGAGGAACTCGGCTATCACCGGTTCTGGGTGGCGGAGCATCACGCGGTGCCAGGCATCGCGAGCGGCGCCCCCGCGGTGCTGCTCGCCGCGATCGGGCAGCGCACGAGCCGGATCCGGCTCGGCTCCGGCGGGGTGATGCTGCCGAACCATCGCCCGCTTCTCGTCGCCGAGCAGTTCCTCATGCTCGAGGCGCTCACGCCTAGGCGGGTGGACCTGGGGCTCGGTCGCTCCCTCGGCTTCACCGCCCCGGTGCGGGAGGCGCTGGGCCGCCCCGCGGCGAGCACGGAGGAGTTCGCGGACGAGGTGGCGCAGGTGCGGGACCTGCTCGAGGGCACCGCACCGCTCACCGCTCGGCCCGTCGCCGAGGCGCCGCCGCCGATTCACGTGCTCGCGACCGGTGCCGGGCTCGAGGTCGCTGCCCAGCTGGGCCTCGGGGTGGTGCTCGGCGGGCCCGTGCTGCTCGCTGAGGACATGGGGGAGCGCGTCGCCGCCTACCGCCGCACCTTCCGCCCCCATCGCGGCAGTGCCCCGCACGTCATGGTCTCGATGGATCTCCTGCTCGCGGACACCGATGCGGAAGCGCGCGAGCTCGCGCTGAGCGAGGTGTGGGCGATGGTCCGCTCCCGCGAGACAGGGGCCTTCCCACCGCTCGAGGACCCGGCCCGGATCCGGGAGAAGGAGACCACTGCGCGCGAGCGCGACCGGGTCGAGCAGGCGCTCGCGACCGCGTGGGCGGGCAGCCCCGCCACGCTGCGGCCCCGCGTTCAGCGGGTGCTCGAGGCGACCGCGGCCGACGAGCTCCTCGCCGCGGGCGCGACCTTCGACCGCGCCGCGCTCGCCGCCTCCGACACGCAGGTCATGGAGCTGCTCGGCTGAGCACGTGGCCCCCGGCCTCGGGGCCGGTCGTCGCGAATTCGGCCGTCGCGATATCGGCCGCCGCGTGGTCAGCCGATGCTGAGCGCGGCGGTGAGCGCGATGTTCCCGGCGATGAGCACGGCGAGCAGCGCCAGGCCCGGCACGGGCACCGGCCGCAGCCTCTGCGGCTCGGCCGCCACGCCGCGGACCCGTCCGGCGAAGATATGCGCCATCGGCGCGAACACGAAGGTGCCGGTGCCCGCCGCGAGAACCGCGATCTGCTCGCCCGCCCCCAGGCCCGCATCGCTGAGCACGAGATACAGCAGCGCCAGCAGCACCGACGCGATCATCCCCCACAGCCAGGGGAACAGGGTCACGGCATTGCGGCGCACCGGATACTCACCAGCCAGACGCGCCATGTGCGGCGCGAACGCCCGAGCGTTCGCGAACATGCCGCCGATCCCGGCGAGGAGCAGCACGAACTGCGCCACCACCGGCAGTCCCATCAGCTGCGCCGCCATGCCGGTGTCGCCGACCCCGAACGGGGTGAGGCAGAGGTAGGTCACGCCCTCCTGCACGGAGGCGAAGGCGAACCACACCCACACCAGATGCGCGAGATCGGCCCGGCCCCGCAACGGGCTCCAGACCTGCAGCAGGATGCCGGTGACGAGGCTGAACGCGGGCCCGGCCAGCAGCGTCACCACGTCCTCGGTGACCGTGAGCTCACCGTGGTGGATGACGCCGAAGGGGTACAGGGTCCCGCCGTGGCCCCGCAGGAGACCGGTCACGAGATGCGCCAGCTCGTGCACGAGGATCATCAGCGCGCCCGCGATCAGTGCGGCGACGACGCTGTTCAGCAGCAGGGCCCGGGCAGAGGGGAGGGGCCGGGGTTCTCGGTCGGGGAGAGCCATGCCCCGATCGTGACACCGATCACTCCCGTTCGCGGCGAAATGCCCGATTCCATGACAGCCGCCGCGCACCGCGCTCGCCGCCTCCGCCGCGCAGATTGTGGCGCTGTGCGGCCGAGCCCTGCCTCGGCTCTGCCCCGAGGCATCATGGCCTCATGACCCCGGAGGCGGAGCGCCGTGAGCCGCGGGAGGTCCTCGGCATCGAGGTGCCCTCGGCGCTGTTCGAGACCTGGAACGGCTGGTGGGCGCCAGCACT
>DAHVRS010000043.1 GCA_027322375.1 Brachybacterium sp.
TCGACGCGCACGGCTACCGCTCGCGGACCTCCTTCGGCGCGGAAGCCGGCAGCGGCGAGGGCGACCCGCCGCTGCGGATCACGGCCCGGCCCTGGGCCGACGGCTGGATGTCCCGCACCCTCTGCCCGCCCATCGATCCGGACGAGGACCCCGTGGCGGCGCTGCGCCGCAGGCCCTGGCCGCGCCGCCTCGCCGAGGCCCTCGCCGCCGCACTCACCGGCCGTCGTGCACGTCCAGGCCAGTCCGTCCGCTACATCGCGCTCACGCAGGACGACCCTGCCGAGTGAGCGGGCGGCGTACGGTCTGGTCATGGACCTGATAGAGACCGCCGAGGACCTCGCCGCTGCCCCCACCGCGCCCGGCGAGGGGACGCGCTGCGTGCTCGTCCCGGCCCTGGACACCGACCTCGCCTCGCAGACCGTCCAGGCGCTGGGCCTGCACCTGCACCCCGGCCGCGCGGTGCCCCGTCGGCCGCGGGCCATGGTGGACGGCGACCAGGTGGATCTGGTGCTGTTCGTGCTGGATCAGGAGGGGCAGCAGCACCGGCTCGAGGTGATCGCCCAGCGCGACGTCGACGGAGGTGGTGGTGCTGATCGCGCTCGCGATCGCGCGGCGCTGCGAGGAAGTGCTCGACGTGCTCGATGATCGCTGCCAGGAGCTCGAGGCGCGCGCGACCGGATACACCTCCGCTGCGCAGCGCAGCACCATGTCGCGCTTGCGCGCGCTGCTGTTCCACCTGCAGGAGACGCAGGCGGCGCAGCAGGCGATGCTGGCAGCCGATGAGGAGCTCGCCCAGCATCTCGACCACCGCACCCGGCGCCTGCTGCAACGGGCGGGGACGGCGTTCGACGCGAACCGGTCGATGGCGGCGCGGCTCTACGCGATGCTCGGCGACCTGCTGCAGGAGCAGGACACCGTGGTCTCCGAGCGGCTGACCCTGGTCGCGACGATCTTCCTGCCGCTCACGCTCGCCACCGGCTTCTTCGGCATGAACTTCGCGTGGATGACGGACCGGATCGGGTCGTTCGGCACGTTCGTGCTGTTCGGCGTCGCTCTCCCGGCGGTGCTCACGGCGGTCACGCTGTACTGCATCCACCGCCTCACCAGGTCGTCCTAAGCCGCCTCGGCGACCTCGCCATCCTGGCGGCGCAGGGTCGTGGCGAGCACCACGCCGATCGTGCACAGCACCCCGCCCATGGCGAAGGCCCACAGCACACCGTGCGCCTGCGCGGCCGCCGCGCTCGCCCCGCGCTCGGAGGCGAGCATCGCGCCGAGGCTCAGCATCGCGATGAACACGGCGGTGCCGAAGGCGCCCGCGAGCTGCTGGAGGGTGTTGAGGATCGCGGAGCCGTGCCCGTACAGGGAGCGGGGCAGCGCCCCGAGGGACAGCGCCAGCAGCGGCGTCATCACCAGCGCCATCCCGATGCCGAGCGGCACGTTCAGCGCGACCACCAGCGCGGTGGTGGTGCTCTCGCCGAACAGCAGCACCTCGAGCCAGCACACCGCCGCCATGAGCGCGATGCCGGGCACCACGAGCGGGCGCGGCCCCACCCGGTCGTACAGCGAACCGATCAGCGGGCCCAGCAGACCCGAGGCCGCCGCACCGGGCAGCAGCGCGAGCCCCACCTCGAAGGAGGAGATCCCGAGGCCCTTCGTCATGAACAGCGGCAGCGCGGTGACGGTGCCGAGCATCGTGGAGAAGGCGAGGAGGATGACGAGGACGGAGACGAGGAAGGGCCGCACCGTCAGGGGGCGCAGGTCCAGCAGCGGCTCGCGGCCGCGGCTGCGGCGACGGATCTGGCGCGCGCTGAACACGGCCAGCGCCGCGACGCCCAGACCACCGGCCAGCAGCGGGACCAGACGCGCCTCGCCCTCGACGACGGCGCTGATCGAGGCGAGCGCGTAGATGAGGCCGCCGAAGCCGAGCGCGGAGAGGATCACGGAGAGGACGTCGAGCCCCACGCGGCGCGGCTCGGCGTAGTTGCGCATGAACACGAGCCCCACCACGAGCGCGACCACGACGATCGGCAGCATCATCGCGAAGAGGTGGTGCCAGGTCCAGTGCCCGAGGATGAACCCGGAGATCGAGGGACCCAGCGCCGGCGCGGCGGAGATGACCACGCCCACGAGCCCCATCACGAAGCCGCGATTGCGCAGCGGCACGAGCGCGAGGATCGTCGTCATCAGCAGCGGCAGCACCATCGCGGTGCCGGCCGCCTGGACCACGCGGCCACCGAGCAGGATCGAGAAGGTGGGCGCGATCATGGCGATGGTGGTCCCGGCGAGGAACAGCAG
>DAHVRS010000052.1 GCA_027322375.1 Brachybacterium sp.
CACCGCCTTCGCCGCGCAGCTGGGCAAGCCCCGCGGAGGTCTCCTCTCCCGCCTGCGCCGCACCCGTGAGCCCGCCCGCGGCATCTACCTCGACGGCGGTTTCGGGGTGGGCAAGACCCACCTGCTGACCAGCCTGTTCCACGCTGTCGACGGGCACCGCGTGTACGGCACCTTCGTGGAGTACACCGACCTGGTGGGTGCGCTCGGCTTCCAGAAGGCAGTGGACCTGCTGGGGGAGTCTCGCCTGGTGTGCATCGACGAGTTCGAGCTCGACGATCCTGGGGACACTCTGCTGATGACCCGGCTGATCCGCGAGCTGTCCGATCGGGGCGTCGCGATCGTCGCGACCTCGAACACGCTCCCGGATGCGCTGGGGGAGGGGCGCTTCGCCGCCCAGGACTTCCTCCGCGAGATCCAGGCGATGGCCGAGCGCTTCGAGGTGCTGCGCATCGACGGCGAGGACTACCGCCGCCGTGATGGTGACGCGGAGATCTGCTCCCTGTCCGAGCCCACCGTCCGTGAGAGCGCCGAGGAGATGACGCAGGCGACCCTCGACGGCTTCGACCCGCTGCTGAAGCACCTCACCACCGTGCATCCCTCCCGCTACGGCGCGCTCATCGACGAGGTCGCCGCCGCGCACGTCACCGGGCTGCACGGTCTGACCCACCACCATGACGCGCTGCGCTTCGTGGTGCTCGTGGACCGGCTGTACGACCGCGAGGTGCCGATGCTCGTCTCGCTCGCCGCGCAGCCCGAGAACTCCGCGGTGCTCGAGGACCTGTTCTCCGAGGAGCTGCTGCGCAGCGGCTACCGCAAGAAGTACCTGCGCGCCCTCTCCCGCCTCGCCTCCCTCGCGCACGACGGAGCGCGACTGGTGGGCACCGGAGCGGCCGGCACCGCCTCCTGAGCCGGGGCGCGGCTCAGCTGCGCACGGCTCAGTCGCGCGCGGGCGGGAGCCCGCGCAGCACCGCGACGCCCGGCCCCGCCAGGCGCACCTGCCCGTCGGCCGCCTGGGAGACGTGGCCGAAGGCGGCGAGCAGCTCGCCGGCGACGTGGCCGTCCTCGAACGGGCCTGGGCCGCGGTGGGCGAGGATCCTGATCCCACCGCGATGCAGGATCACCGTCTCCTCGGCGAGGATCCCGAGCGTGGTGCGGGAGAGCGCAGGATCGTGCAGCTCCGGCTCGGCGCGGCGCAGGGCGATCAGGCTTCGGTACCAGTCGAGCATCCGGGCATGGTCGGGCTCCTCCCGCTCCTGCCAGCGCAGCATCGAGGCGGTGAAGGTCGAGCGGGCCTGCGGATCGGGGACCTGCTCCGCCCAGCCCATCGCCGCGAACTCCGCGATGCGCCCGGCGCTGACCGCCTTCCCGAGCTCCGCCTCATGATCGGTGAAGTAGGCGAACGGGGTCGAGGCCGCCCACTCCTCGCCCTGGAACAGCATCGGCGTGCCCGGCCCCAGCAGCACGAGCGCCGCCCCCGCAGCGTGCAGCGCCGGGTTCAGCCCCACATGGATCCGGTCCCCGGCGGCACGGTTGCCCACCTGGTCGTGATCCTGCAGGAAGGTGACGAAGGAGTGCGCGTCGTAGTCCGGCGAGCGCGGATCCACCCTTGCGCCCCACACCTTCCCGCGGAAGCTCGAGAAGGTGCCGGCGTGGAGGAACACCTCCTCGAGCACGGTGCGCAGCACCTCCGCGGTGCCGAAGTCCGTGTAGTAGCCGGTGCGCTCGCCGGTGAGCCAGGCGTGGATGCCGTGGTGGACGTCGTCGGCCCACTGCATGTCCATGCCGAGCCCGCCTGCGGCGGTCGGGGTGACGGTGGCGGGCTGGTTCCGGTCCGACTCCGCGATGAGGGTGAGCGGACGCCGGGTCTCCGCCTCCCAGCCGGTGACCGCGTCCGCGAGCTCAGCGAGGAAGTGCCGCGCGGAGTCGTCCTGCAGCTCGTGCACCGCATCCAGGCGCAGCCCGTCCAGGCCCACGTCCACGAGCCACTGCCGGACGCTGCCCAGCAGGAAGGCGCGCACCTGCGCACTGCCGGGCTGGTCGAGGTTCACCGCCTCCCCCCAGGGCGTCTCGTGGGCGGAGGTGAAGTAGGGGCCGAACATCCCCAGGTAGTTGCCGGAGGGGCCGAGGTGGTTGTGGACCACGTCGAGCACGACGGCGATCCCGCGTGCATGCGCGGCGTCGACGAAGCGGGCGAGCGCGGCCGGGCCCCCGTAGGCGGCGTGCGTCGCGTACAGGCCCACACCGTCGTAGCCCCAGCCGCGATCCCCGGGGAAGGTCGCGATCGGCATCAGCTCGACCGCGTCCACACCCAGGTCCA
>DAHVRS010000053.1 GCA_027322375.1 Brachybacterium sp.
ATCGAGATCGCCTGCGAGAACCCCGCCGACCGTGGCGAGTTCCGCGTCTACAACCAGTTCACCGAGCAGTTCTCCGTCAAGCAGCTCGCGGAGAAGGTGCAGAAGGTCGGCAACGACCTGGGCCTGGACGTGCAGATCGCGACCACCGAGAACCCGCGCGTGGAGAAGTACGACCACTACTACAACGCGGTCAACACGAACCTCCTGGACCTCGGGCTGCAGCCGCACCTGCTCACCGAGGAGCACCTAGCCGAGGTGCTCAAGGTCGCGATGAACAACACCGACCGGGTCAAGCGCGAGCTGGTCATGCCCACCGTCACCTGGAAGTGAGCCCCGTTCCGTGAAGATCGCGATCGTCACGGAGACCTTCCTGCCCTCCGTCGACGGTGTGGTGACCCGCCTGCGCCACGCCGTCGAACGGTTCACGGACCTCGGCCACGAGGTCATGGTGATCGCCCCCGACCTCGGGGTCACCGAGCACCACGGGGCACGGGTGGTGGGCATCCGCCCGGTGACCCTGCCGTTCTACAAGCACCGGCGCTTCACTCTCCCCAGTCCCACCGTGGACGGCATCATCCGCGGCTTCCACCCGGACGTGGTCCATGCCGCCCAGCCGATCCTGCTCGCCTCCTCCGGCGCCTTCGCCGCGCACCGGCAGCGGATCCCGCTGGTCGCCAGCTATCACACCCACATCCCCCGCTATCTGGACCTCTACCGGGCCTGGACGTGGGGCAAGCCCGCCGTGTGGTGGCAGATCAAGCGCAACCACGCGCTCGCCGACGTCAACATCGCCACCTCCGAGACGATGAAGGCGGAGCTCGCCGCGCAGGGGCTGAAGAACCTGCACGTGGTGCGCCGCGGCGTGGACACGCAGGCCTTCCACCCTCGCTTCGCAGACGAGGCGATGCGGGAGCGGCTCACGCAGGGCCACCCCGAGAAGAAGCTGCTCGTGTTCGTGGGCCGCCTCGCCGCGGAGAAGGAGATCCACCGGCTGCGCCCCATGATGGAGCGGCGTGACGACGTGGCGCTTGCGATCGTGGGCGACGGCCCCTACCGGCGCGAGCTCGAGGAGCTCTTCGCCGGCACCTCGACCCTGTTCCCCGGCTTCATGGGCGGCGAGGAGCTCGCCAGCGCCTTCGCGAGCGCAGACGCCTTCGTGTTCCCCTCCGTCACCGAGACGCTGGGCCTGGTGATCCTCGAGGGCATGGCCTCGGGCCTGCCTGTGGTCGCCGCCCGCTCGGGGCCGACGATGGAGCAGGTCACCGACGGGGTGGACGGGCTCCTGTTCGACTCCGGGGACGAGGCGAGCCTGGATGCGGCCCTCACCCGGCTGGGCGATGACGCACTGCGCGGACGCATCCGCGAGGCGGCCCGGGCCGAGGCGGAGAAGTACTCCTGGGAGAACGCGTCCGACGACCTGCTGCGCTACTACGAGATGGCGATCGAGCAGCACGGGAGAGCACATGGCTGAGCCGACACGACTGGAGCCGGTGACCCTCACCGGGCACGGGATCCGCCTCGAACCGCTCGCCGAGTCCCACGTCCCCGGCCTGCGCGAGGTCGTGGCCGACGGGGACATCCACCGCCTCCCCTTCGCCCCGCACGTGCCCGCCCCGGAGAAGGTCGCGGACTCGGTCGCGCGCCTCAGGGCCGACGTCGCCGCCGGCACCCGGCTCGCCTGGGCCGTGGTGCTGGAGGCGAACGAGAACGGGGCCGACGAGCAGGGGGCCGACGAGCGCGTGGTGGGACTGACCACGTTCATGAACCTGGCGCTCGCCGACCGGGGGCTCGAGATCGGGAACACCTACCTCGCCGGCTCCGTGCACCGCACCGGCGTGAACACGGCGATGAAGCGCCTCCTGCTCGGACACGCCTTCGACACCCTCGACCTGCTGCGCGTCGAGTTCCGGGTCCACCACCTGAACCTCGCCTCGCGCCGCGCCGTCGAGTCCGTCGGCGCACAGCAGGACGGGATCCTGCGGGCGCACCGCATCCTGCCCGACGGCTCGATCCGCCACACCGTCGTGTACTCGATCCTCGCGCTGGAATGGCCGGGGATCCGGGTGATGCTCGACGCGCGGCTCGCCGGCTGAGCCGATGACCGGGACCGCGCCCGGATCGGAAAAACCGTGACCCGGCGGCCGGCGACGTGATCGGATGGCGGGCATGACCCTCGAGACGACCAGCCCCGTGCAGATCACGCCCGTCGACCCCGCCGACCCCGAGGCATTGCTGGCCTGGAACGCGCTGCTGCGCGACGGCTACAACGCCGGGCGCGAGGCCGCCTGGTGGGCGAGCGAGGAGTCCACCCTCGCCCAGTACGGGGACCCGAAGCCCGGTCGCACCAGCGTGCTGCTCCTCGCGCACCTCGACGGCGCACCCGTCGGCGCGGCCGGGGCCGAGGTCGATCCCGGCGACCCCGCCGAGGTCGAGATCTCCGTGCTGCCCCGCCATCGCCGCCGCGGCGTGGGCCGCGCGCTCGCCGCCGCCGTGCGCGAGGCGCTCGCCGGGCACGCCGAGGTCGTCCAGGCCGAGACCTACTCCGAGGCCGGGGTCGGCTTCGCCCGGGACCAGGGGATGCGGCTCGGCAACCAGGAGCACCGCCTCCTGCGCGCGATGCCCCTGGACCCCGAGGCCCTGACGGGCGCCGCCGACGTGCCCGGCCTCGAGATCCGCACCTGGCACGGCGCCTGCCCCGAGGAGCTCGTGGAGGACTGGGCGCGGCTGACCACGCAGATGGACGCCGATGTGCCCATGGGCGACCTCACCCGCCCCGCCTCCCGCGGCGAGGTCGCGGACCTGCGCCGCAATGAACAGCGCATGGACGACCAGGGCTGGACCCTCGTGCGCGGCCTCGCCCTCCTCGACGGGACCGCGGTGGGGTACACCGAGATCTTCGTGAACCGCCATGACCCCGAGATCCTCACCCAGGACGACACCCTCGTGGACCGCGCCCACCGCGGCCGCGGCATCGGCCGGGCGCTCAAGCTCGCGAACCTCGAGAACCTCCGGGCCGTGCCCGAGGTCGCCGGGGCGCGCTGGATCCAGACCTATACCGCGCTCGACAACGCGCCGATGCTCGCCCTGAACCGGGCCCTCGGCTTCCGCGAGGAGGACGTGCTGAGCATCCTCGAGGGGGAGCTGCCCCGCGCCTGAGCCTCCCGCGCCCCGGAGCCTTCTGCGTCCCGTGTGGCGCATGTCGCACGATGGCGCACCATGAACCGGCTGGGCACCGCCACTATGACGCCTTATGACGCGGATCTGGCGCACGCCGGTTCTGCGCCGTCATAGTCGGGCTCATGACCAGCACCGCCCTCGCTCCCGGCTCGCGCGAGACCGCCCCCGGTCCGGCGGACGCGGCCCCCACTGCCCGATGCACCGGCCCTGACGGCGTGCACCTGACGGCCGTGGACCGCTCCTTCCCGGCCGCCCAGGGGCGCCATGAGGTGCTGCGCGGTCTCGACCTCGAGCTGCGTTCCGGCGAGATCGTCGCGGTCGTGGGCCCCTCCGGCTGCGGCAAGTCCACCCTGCTGCGCCTCATCGCGGGCCTGGACCGGCCGAGCGCCGGCACCATCGCGCTCGGCGGCACGGCGCTGGTCGGCACCGACGAGCGCACCGCCGTCGCCTTCCAGGAGCCGCGCCGGCTGCCCTGGCGCACCCTCGCCCAGAACGTCGCCCTCGGCCTCCCGCGCGGCACCGGCCGCGCCGCCGGCAAGGAGCGCGTGGCGCACCTGCTGCGGCTCGTCGGCCTCGAGCACGCCGCCGGCCTGCGCCCCCGTGAGGTCTCCGGAGGCATGGCCCAGCGCGCCTCTCTCGCCCGCGCCCTCGCGCGCAGCCCCCAGGTGCTGCTGCTCGATGAGCCCTTCGGCGCGCTCGACGCCCTCACCCGGCTGCGCATGCAGGACCTGCTGCTCGAGATCCACGCCGCCGAGCCCACCACCGTCCTGGTCGTCACCCACGACGTCGAGGAAGCGCTCTACCTCGCCGACCGAGTGGTGCAGCTGCGCTCACTGCGCGAGGCCGAGCCCGGCGCCCGCTCGCTCGCCCGCACCGTCGAGGTGCCCGGCGCCCGCCCCCGCGACCGCGCCGCCCGAGACCTCGCCGCCCTGCGCGCCGAGCTGCTCGAGGGCCTCGGCGTCCACAGCCCCCGACCCACCACAGCTTCCTTCCCCACGACGTCCGAGGATCACTCATGACCCGCCGCTTCAGCCGCCGCTCCTTCTCCGCCCTCGGCCTCACCGCCGCCACCGCCCTGGGCGCCGCCGCCTGCGTGCCCGGGGAGGGCTCCTCGAAGGCCTCGACCTCCGGTAACGGCGGCGCAGGCGGCGGAGGGGAGTGGAGCACCGATGCGCTGACCCTCGACTGGGCGACCTACAACCCGCTCAGCCTCGTCCTGCGCGACCAGAAGCTGATCGAGACCGCCCTCGGTGACGGCGTGACCGTCACCTGGGTGCAGTCGGCCGGCTCGAACAAGGCCAACGAGTTCCTCCGCTCGGGCTCTGCGGACATCGCCTCGACCGCCGGGTCCGCGGCGCTGCTCGCCCGCGCGAACGGCTCCCCGATCAAGGTCATCGGCATCTACTCCCAGCCCGAGTGGTCCGCGCTCGTGGTCGGGAAGGACAGCGACATCACCGGCCCCGGCGACCTCGCCGGCCGCTCCGTCGCCGCGACCCCCGGCACCGACCCGTACTTCTTCCTCGTCCAGTCCCTCACCGAGGCAGGCCTCTCGATCAGCGACGTCGAGCTGCAGCCCCTCCAGCACGCCGACGGCCGCTCCGCCCTCGAGGGCGGCAGCGTCGAGGCCTGGTCCGGGCTCGACCCGATCATGGCCGCGGCCGAGGTCGAGTCCGGTGCGCAGCTCGTCTACCGCAACGTCGACTTCAACACCTACGGCTTCCTCAACGCCACCGAGGAGTTCATCGACCAGCACGCCGACGTCGCGCAGGTCGTCGTGGACTCCTACGAGCAGGCCCGCACCTGGGCGCTCGAGCACCCGGAGGAGACCGCGCAGCTGCTCGCCGACGCCGCCGGGATCGACCTGGCCGTCGCGACCACGGTCATTGCCGAGCGTTCGAACCTCGACGTCTCCGGCATCCCCGGCGAGGACCAGCTCGCGGTCCTCGAGGCGATCTCCCCGATGCTCGCGGACTCCGGCGACGTCGCCGACGGGGCGGAGGCCGTGGAGAAGGCCCGCACCGAGATCGTCCACGACGCCTTCGCGACCGCCGCGGTCGCGAAGCAGGCGGAGCAGAAGTGAGCACGGCGACGACCAGCTCGCCCGTCGGCCCCGCTCCTTCCGACGCGCCCGTCGGCGGGGCAGCCTCCGGCGCGGAGCGGACCCCGCTGAAGGACCGCGCCGGGGCGCGCTTGCTCGCCGGCGCTCTGCTGCCGCTGGTGATCCTCGCGGCCTGGCAGCTCGTCACCTCCGCCGGGCTCGTGCCCGCCTACCGCCTGCCCGGCCCGGGCGCGGTCCTCGCCGCCGGCGCCGACCTCGCCGCGCGCGGGGAGCTGTGGCTGCACATCGCGATCTCCGTCCAGCGCGTGCTGCTCGGCTTCGCGATCGGCTCCGTGATCGGCCTCGCCGTCGCCGCGATCGTGGGCCTGTCCCGCGCGGGGGACGCGCAGCTGAGCCCCACCCTCGCCGCACTGCGGGCCGTGCCCTCGCTCGCCTGGGTGCCGCTGCTGATCCTGTGGCTGCAGATCGGTGAGGAATCGAAGATCACCCTCATCGCGATCGGTGCCTTCTTCCCCGTGTTCACCACCGTCGCCGCCGCGCTGCGACACATCGACCCGCACCTCGTCGAGGCGGGTCGCTGCTTCGGCCTGCGCGGCTGGTCCCTGTTCCGCACCGTGCAGCTGCCGGCCGTGATCCCCTCGGTCGTCTCCGGGCTGCGCCTCGCGCTCGCCCAGGCCTGGCTGTTCCTCGTCGCGGCGGAGCTGATCGCCTCTTCGATGGGCCTGGGCTTCCTGCTCAACGACTCCCAGCAGAACGGCCGCGTGGACCGGATCCTGCTGACCATCGTGCTGCTCGCCCTGCTGGGCAGCCTCACCAACGCCCTGCTGGGGCTGGCGGAGAAGAAACTGCTGAGGAGGTGGGCATGACCGCCACCGACACCATTATTTCCGATTCCACCGCTGAGTCCCGGCTCGTCGAGACCCGCACCTTCGCCCCGGACCCGGCGCTCGCCGGGACCTGGAACGTCGGCCCCGGGATCCACGAGCAGGCCGCCGCGGACCCGACCGCCTTC
>DAHVRS010000073.1 GCA_027322375.1 Brachybacterium sp.
CGCGGACTCGCGCCGCTCGTGGGCAATTTAGTCGCCCTACGACCGATCGCGCCGCTGGCACCGGTCGTACGGCGACAAAACTGGGGCCGACGGGCGCGCGGTCGCGGGCCGTCAGCCGGCGAGATGGCGGCGGAAGGCGTCCTCGGCCGAGGCGCCGAAGGGGACGAGCACGACGGTGTCGATCTTCCCCGCGACCTCGTCGGCGCTCTCGCGCAGCGTCTCGATCGCGATCCGGGCGGCGTCGTCCATCGGCCAGCCATAGACCCCGGCGGAGATCGCCGGGAAGGCGAGGCTGCGCGCCCCGATCCGGACTGCCTCGCGCAGGCTTTCGCGATAGCAGGAGGCGAGGATTGCGGAGCGATCCTCCGAGGTCGAGTAGACGGGGCCCACGGTGTGGATCACCCAGCGCGCGGGCAGGTCCCCAGCAGTGGTCGCGACCGCGTGACCTGCGGGGAGACCGTCTGGCAGGGTGTTCTCGCGCAGGGCGCGGCAGGCAGCGAGGATCGCGGGGCCGCCTGCGCGGTGGATCGCGCCGTCCACTCCCCCACCGCCCAGCAGGGAGGAGTTCGCGGCGTTGACGATCGCGTCGGTGCGTTCGCGGGTGATGTCCCCGGGACGGATCAGGATCTCCATGTCAGGACCTCCATGCGCCTTCGCTCCTCTCACGGCCCGTCACGCGCAGTCCTCCGCGTACAGCCCTCCACGTACAGCCCTCCACACGCCGGTTTTTCCACCGGCCGTCGCCTCTCACCGTAGCCCTGCCCCGGTCTGACAGACTCGCGGGATGGAGACTTCCGGACCCTGGACCCGTGCCACTGCCGCCGCCGGCCTGCTGAGGGACGGCGAGGCGCGCCCCACCGTGTTCGCCAGGATGTCGGCGCTCGCCGCACGGCACGGCGCGCTGAGCCTCGGCCAGGGCTACCCGGACGATGCCCCGCCGCCGCAGGTCGCGGACGCGGCGGTCGAGGCGATCCGGGCGGGCCGCAACCAGTACCCGCCGGGCGCCGGGGAGGCCGTGCTGCGCGAGGCGATCGCGGAGCATCAGCGGGCCTGGTACGGGCTCGAGTGGGATCCGGGCAGCGAGGTGCTAGTGACCACGGGCGCGACCGAGGCGCTCGCGGCGACGCTGCTCGCGCTCGTTGAGCCCGGCGATGAGGTGGTCACCCTCGAGCCGTTCTACGACCAGTACGCGGCGATGATCGCGCTGGCGGGCGGGGTGCACCGCACCGTCAAGGTCACCACCGCGCCCGGCCCCGACGGCGGGGACCTGCAGGTCGCGGTCGATGAGACGGCCCTGCGCGCGGCGGTCACAGACCGCACCCGGCTGATCCTCGTGAACACTCCGCACAACCCCACCGGGCTGATGCTGCGCGATTCCACGCTGCAGCTGATCGTCGATGCCGCGATCGCGCACGACGCCCTGATCGTCACCGACGAGGTGTACGAGCACCTCGCCTTCGCCACCCAGCACCGCCCGCTCGCGACCCTGCCCGGAGCGCAGGACCGCACGATCTCGATCTCCTCGGCGGGGAAGACCTTCGCCGTGACCGGCTGGAAGATCGGCTGGATCACCGCACGGCCCGAGCTGGTCACAGCGGTGACCGGGATCAAGCAGTGGCTGACCTACTCCTCCGGCGCCCCGTTCCAGCCGGCCGTCGCGGCGGGCCTGACCCTGCCACCAGCGGCTTTCGAGGAGCTCGCCGCGAACCTGCGGGAGCGCCGCGACCTGCTCACGGCGGGTCTGCGGGAGATCGGGTTCCGGGTGAGCACAGCGGAGGCCGGCTACTTCACGCTCGCGGACGCCAGCGGATTCGGGGAGGCCGACGCAGACGCGCTCGCGGAGCGGCTGCCCCTCGAGGCGGGCGTGGTCGCGATCCCGCTGTCCGCGTTCTTCCACGGCGGGGACGCGGGCGCGGCGAGCGCCCAGCTGCGCATGGCGTTCTGCAAGAGCCGCGGCACGATCGAGCGCGCCCTCGAGCAGCTCGACGCCTGGGCGGCCCCGCGCCGCTGACCTGCGGCGCACGCGCCAGCCTGCGCCGTCGGCCGCCCTCCCTGCCGCTGCCTCAGCCGACAGACCCGCCTCCACCCCCCTCGGGTGGGAACGGACCCGTCGGCCGTTCTGCTCAGCGCTTCGCGGTGAACCGTGCGCCGTGGAAGGCGCTGCCGGTGACGCGCTCGGAGGTGCCGGTCGCGTCGAGATAGGGGGTGACGCCGCCGCGATGGCGGGGGAATCCGGCGCCGAGGATCAGCGCGAGGTCCACCTGCTCGGGCTGCTCGACCACGCCCTCCTCGAGCATGAGCGCGATCTCCTCGGCGAGCCCGTCGCGGACCGCCTCGAGCAGCGCCTCGCCCACGAGCGGCTCGATCCCGGCGGGGTGCTCGCCCTCCCCGAAGACCTGCGCGACGGTCGCGGAGACCGGCGGGTGCACGGCGGCGCGGCTCCGCTCGGTGAAGTGGGCGCCGCCCTGCGCCATGAGGCTGAGGCCCGGGGAGGCGTGGAAGCGGTCGCCCAGCTGCTCGGCGAGGACCGCGCCCACATGGTCGGCGACGGCGAGCCCCACGAGGTCCAGCAGCGCGAAGGGCCGCATCGGCAGGCCCAGCGGGTCCAGGGAGGCGTCGACCTCGACCGGGTCCGCGCCCGCGTCGAGAGAGCCGAGCACGGCACCGAGGACACGGAACAGCAGGCGGTTGACGATGAAGCCGGGCGCGTCGGCACTGCGCACACCGAACTTCCGCAGGCGCCGCACCACCTCGAGGCCGGTGGCGAGAGTGGCCTCGTCGGTCGCGTCGGTGTGGATCACCTCCACCAGCGGCATCTTCTCGACGGGGTTGAAGAAGTGCAGCCCGAGCACGCGCTCGGGGTGGGCGAGGCCCTCGGCCATCGCGGCGACGGAGAGGGAGGAGGTGTTGGTGACGAGCAGGGCATCCTCCGCGAGCACGCCCTCGAGCTCCGCGAACACGGAGCGCTTGATCGCGAGCACCTCGGGCACCGCCTCGAGCACGAGATCGCAGCCGGCGAGGTCCGCCACCTCGGTGGTGGCCGAGAGGTTCTCCGTGATCGCGGTGGCGGCCGCTTCATCGAGGAGGCCCCGCGCGGCGGCGCGGGCCACCACCTCACGGGCATGGGCGAGGCCCTTCACGGCGATGTCCGCGTCGATGTCGCGCATCGTCACCGGCACCTGCAGCCCGATCGCGAGCTGGGCGGCGATCTGTGCGGCCATGAGCCCAGCCCCGGCGACGCCCACGCGCCGCAGCTCCCGTGCCCCCTCGACGGGGGCGCGGCCGGGCTTGCCACGACGCAGCAGCTCGGCGGAGTACATGGACGCGGCGGCGCTGTCGCCGCGCACGAGCTCACCGAGCGCGGCGCTCTCACGGTCCAGTGCCTCGCGGAGGGTCGAGCCGGGCAGTGCCTGCAGCAGCGCGAGCGCGCGGCCGACGGCGGGGGCTCCCTGCGCCTCGAGCCGGGCGGCCCAGGCGCGGCGCGTCTCAGCGGGGCCATGGGCGGCATCCAGTGCGTCCAGCAGCGCCTCGGCCTCGGCGGAGTCCGCGGCGGGCAGGGGCGCCTCGCGACCAGCCCAGGCGCCGGGGGCGCCTGCGGGGGCGAGGGCGACGGTCTCGGCGAGGGCGGGGTCGACGATGTCCGCGTCGTCCTCGTCGAGGTCCGCGTGGGCGGCGACGAGCGCAGCGAACTCCTCGAGCGCCGCGTCGAGATCCTCGGCGAGCTCGTCGACGAGTCCGACCTCGAGCGCCTGGGCGGCGGTGAGCTGCTTGTCCCGGGCAGGGTCCTCGAGAATCATGCGCACAGCCTCTTCGGCGCCGACCACGGACTGCAGCAGCGTGGTGCCGCCCCAGCCGGGGACGAGGCCGAGGGACGTCTCGGGCAGGCCGATGCCGCGCACGCCGGGCGCGGCGGTGCGCACGTCGGCCATGAGCGCGACCTCGAGGCCGCCGCCGAGGGCGATGCCGTTGAGGTGGGCGAGGACGGGAACGGGACTGGTGCGCACCCGGATCTGCAGGTCATGAGCGAGGCGCGTCATCGCCTCGACGTTCTCGACCGCCTGGGGATCCGCGAACATGGACAGGTCCGCGCCGGCGAGGAAGACCTTGCCGGTGCCGGTGAGGGCGATGGCCTGGATCTCGCCGGCCTCCGCACGGTCCAGGGCGGTGGTGAGCGCGCCGGTGACGGCGTCGATCGAACGGGGGCCGAGGGTTGCGGGGCGGCGTTCCTCCCCTTCGGGTGGGGCGAAGGTGAGGACGGCGACCGTGCCGAGCCCAGGGTGCTCGCGGTCCTCGGCGATGACTCGGGTGATGTGCTCGGTGTAGCTGCTCATCGGGAACCTTTCGCGCTCTCGTCGTCGAGTGCAGGTGGGTGCCGCGTCAATGCTTGATACCGCGGGTTTCAGATAGATCATGCCTCAGTGCGGCCCCGGGTGTCCACCGCGGCGGCCGGGCACGGGCTTCACCGGGCGGCATCATTCGGCGGCATGACCCCACGACATCACTCCGCGCGGATCCAGACCCCATCCTCGACCGCGTTGATCGAGCTGAGGAGCACGAAGTGGCCGGCGGGGTCGACGTCCTCCGGCACCGGGATCGCGTATTCGCCGAAGAAGGTGTCGCCGACGTCGATGGACTTCTGCTGGGAGGTCTCGCTGTAGCGCGGCGTGACGAGGCTGGTCGAGCGGTACTCGGTGCCGTCGGGTGCGACGTAGGAGACGGAGAGCCAGTAGACCGAGCTCGCGTCGAGGGTGCGCGAGCCGCGGTTGACGCCCGTGAGGGTGACCAGGACGTACTTGTCCCCCGCCTTCGGCGCCTCGTTGAAGGTGTTCGCGTCGTGCAGCTCATCGGTGGCGTCCCAGTCCACGGTGGAGATCCGCATGTCGACCGGGATGCCCTGGAGGGGCTGATCCATGCGGACCGCGGTGCCGATATCGACGGCCTCGTCCTTCCCGGTCGGGGTCTGCGTCAGCGTCTCGGACGCGGTGGCGATCTCGGTCGCCGTCGGCTCACCGGAGTCGCCGCCCTCCGAACTCTCGCCATCGCTCGAGGAACCGTCGGTCGAGGTGCCGTCGGCGGTGGCGCTCGGGCCGTCGGTGGCGCGGACGGGGTCGTCCTGGAGCGTGCGCACTCCGAAGAACCCGCCGACGCCGAGCAGCAAGCCGAGGACGAGCGAGGAGCAGGCCACGGCCGTGTAGAAGGGTGTGCGCGAGCGGCGTTCAGGCAGCCGTCGCGTGGTCGGCGTGGGCTGCTGAAAGTGCTGGTGCGGCATTGCGTGCTGGTGCGGCGGGCGCCCGAGTGGCGGCGCCGCGTCCCCCTTCCCCGGCGCAGTCGTCGGCCCCTGGCGGGGCGCCCTCACGCTAGCGCACCCCGGCACGCTGCTCGGCGCACTCGAGCAGAGACCTCAGGGCACCTCGAGATACAGGATGGCACCGCTGTAGGTCTCCACGCCCAGGCGGAAGCTGTCCAGCTCTGCCTCGGGGACGAGGAAGGCACTGTGGAAGCGGGCGGTCTCCCCGTCGGCGAGCGGCGCGACCTGGATCATCGGGTCGGGCAGGAGTCCTTCCGCGACGTCGATGAAGTAGGTGCGGTCGCTCTCGCCGGTCAGCCACAGCTCCTCGGCGGGGGCGAGCTGGCCGCCGCCGCGGTAGCGCGCCTCGTACTCCACGACCACGAGCCGGTAGCCGTCCTGGATCACGTCGCCGGCATCTGGGATCTCACCGTCGAAGTCGACGGACAGCGCCGTGACCTCGAGGTCTCCGCCGGTCCAGACCTCCCAGCCGACGGCGTGCTCGCCCACGGTCGCGGGGCGGTCGAAGCTGCCGATCCCGCCGCCGACCTCGTTCCCTTCGGCGTCGGTGACGGTGCCGGGCGTCTTCTCGGGGCGCTCCGTGGGCGTCGTGGGCGGGGTGCGCGGAGCCGCGGTCGTCGGCGCGGCGGAGGGATCGGCCGACGGGCCGGGCTCGGGCGCGAGCACCCTTTGGATCCCGCCGACGACGAGGCCGACGGAGAGGACGAGCGCGACGGCCTGGACCGCGACGATCGCGACGATCGCCCAGGCGGGCAGGACGAGGCGGCGCGGCCGGGGCTCCTCCGCCGCGCCCTGCGGATCGTAGGTGAAGGAGGGGGCGCCGTAGGGCCCGTCGACCT
>DAHVRS010000080.1 GCA_027322375.1 Brachybacterium sp.
GCGACGTCGAGGTGCCGTACGCGATCCTCGCCGGCCGCGAGGTCATCGAGACGGACACCTACTGGGCAGAGCACTCCCATCCCACGCACGAGCTGCTGTGGAACGAGCAGGGCGCCTCCTCCGCGCGGATCGGTGCGCGAGTCCACACGATCTCGCCGAGCATCGGTCTCTGGATCCCCGCCGGCACCCCGCACAGCGGCTTCACCCCGGCCGGGGTGCGTCATCTCGCGGCGCAGTTCTCCACCACCCGGATGACTCCGCCCGCCGAGCGACCCGTCGCTGTCGAGATCACCCCGCTGCTGCATCTGCTGCTGGAGCGGACGCTGGAGCCGGACCTCTCCCCCGCCTCCAGGGAGCTCACCGACGCGGTGATCCTGGATCTCCTCGCCCCCTCATCGCGCGACCTGCCGCTCACGGTGCCCGATCACCCGCTGCTCGCCCCGATCGTCGCCGCGCTCACCACGGACCCGGCCGACTCCACAACCCTCGAGGAGTGGGCGGGCCGGCTCGGCGTGAGCTCGCGCACACTGACCCGCACCTTCGAGGCCAGCACGGGGCAGGGGTTCCGAGCGTGGGCGACCGCCGCGCGAGCCCAGCGCGCAGCCGCTCTGCTCGTCGCCGGGGAGCGCGTCGAGGATGTCGCGCCGATGGTCGGCTATCGCACGCCGAGCGCGTTCACCGCAGCATTTCGGCGGGTCACAGGCATGACGCCGGGCCTCTATCGCCGCCGCGCGCTCGACGCGGACGCCTCGGAGCAGCCCCTGGCAGGCGCCTCGCAGGCCTCCTGACACCCCAGCAGCAGACGACGTCCGGCCGGTCCCATTGCTCCGCGAGGGCATCGGCTGCGCTGTCCGTTTCGCGACAGTCGCTGTCCTGGACGCGCGATTGCCGACATCGCGGAGCGCCTCTAGGTTTGGTGAGGCAAACCTAAGTTGCAGACAGCTGGCCCGGCCGACTCAGGCCGCCGCGCTGCACTCCTCACTCTGCTCTCGAGAGGCCCCTCCATGACTCGTGTGTCCCGCCGCGCGTTCGCCGCCGGTTCCGCTGCTGCCCTCGCCGCCGTCCTGGCGGCCTGCTCCGCCGAGAGCGACGGCGCAGCCCCCGCCGACGGCACAGCGGGCAGCGCAGCCGGCGGCGCGGCCGACGGCACCGGCACGACCACGATCGAGCACGCCTTCGGGACCACGGAGATCCCCGCGACGATCGACGTGGTCACCACGGTCGCCTGGGCGAACCACGAGGTGCCTCTCGCGCTCGGTGTGGTCCCCGCCGGCATGGCCGCGGCGAACTTCGGCGATGACGACAGCAACGGGCTGCTCCCGTGGGTCGAGGCCGCCCTGGAGGAGCTCGGCGCGGAGGCCCCGGTGCTCTTCGACGAGTCCGACGGGATCGACTTCGAAGGCGTCGCGGACACGTCCCCCTCGGTGATCCTCGCCGGCTACTCGGGCCTGACCCAGGAGGACTACGACACCCTGTCTGAGATCGCGCCCACCATCCCCTTCCCCGAGATCGCCTGGGGCACCCCGTGGCGGGAGATGATCCAGGTCAACGCCGCCGGGATGGGACGGGCCGAGGACGGCGACGCACTCATCGCCGAGCTCGAGGGCCAGATCGCGCAGGCTGTCGAGAAGCATCCCGCGATCGCCGGGACGTCGGTCATGTTCCTCACCCACGTCGACACCACGGACCTGTCGACGGTGAGCTTCTACACCGCCCATGACACCCGCACGATGTTCTTCGAGGACCTCGGCATGACGATCGCGCAGAGCGTCAAGGACGCCTCGGTGGACGCGGCGGAGTTCTCCTCCTCGATCAGCGCCGAGAACGCGGACGTCTTCGATGACGTCGAGATCATCGTGACCTACGGCGATGAGGCGCTGGTCGCCGCGCTCGAGGCCGACCCGCTGCTCTCGCAGATGCCGGCTGTGCGCAACGGCGCCGTCGTGCACCTGCCGGGCGACAGCCCACTGGGCACCGCCGCGAATCCGACGCCGCTCGCGATCCCGTACATCCTCGAGGACTACCTGGCCGAGCTCGAGCGCGCGGCGAGCGCCGCGAAGTGACCCCTCGACTCCGGGCCGGGAGGACCTCATGACCGCCACGGTCCCTGCACCGGCCGGACGTCGCGGCGCGACAGCGCCCGACGGACGTCCCGGGCACGAGAGCACCGCCGCCCGCCTGCATCGTGCCTCCCGTCAGCGCCTGCTGCCGCTGGGCGTCCTGCTCCTCGCCCTCGCCGTGGTGGGCGCTGTCTCGGTGACCCTCGGGGCGCGTGCCGTCGACGCGACGGACATCCTCGCCGCGCTCGGCGGTTCGACGGACGGCTTCGGTCCCGCCGCGGTCGCCTCCCGGATCCCGCGCACGCTGCTGGCGATGCTCGCCGGGGCCGCGCTCGCGCTCTCCGGTGCGGTCATGCAGGGCGTGACCAGGAACCCGCTGGCCGATCCCGGGATCCTCGGGGTCACCACAGGCGCCTCGCTCGCCGTGGTCATCGGGATCGCCTGGTTCGGGCTCACGGCCGCGTCCTCCTACCTGTGGGTCGCGATCCTCGGTGCCGGGGGCACGGCGGCGCTGGTGTACACGCTCGGCTCGCTCGGCCGGGGCGGGGCGACGCCGCTGAAGCTCACGCTCGCCGGCGCGGCCACGGGTGCGGCGCTGACCTCGTTCATCAGCGCCGTCGTGCTGCCGCGCTCGGACATCGGGAACAGCGTCCGCTCGTGGCAGGTCGGCGGAGTGGGCGGCGGCACCTTCGCCTCCCTCCAGCAGATGGCGCCGTTCCTGCTGGCCGGCACCGTCCTGTGCCTGCTCAGCGC
>DAHVRS010000082.1 GCA_027322375.1 Brachybacterium sp.
TGCTGCACCAGGGCAAGATCTCGGCCGTGGCCGACATCCTGCCGCTGCTGGAGAAGGTCGTCGAGGGCGGCAAGCCGCTCTTCGTGATCGCTGAGGACGTCGACGGCGAGGCCCTGTCCACGCTGGTCGTCAACCGGATCCGTGGCACCTTCAAGGGCGCGGCGGTGAAGGCTCCGGCCTTCGGCGACCGCCGCAAGGCCATGCTCCAGGATATCGCGGTGCTCACCGGCGCCCAGGTGGTCACCTCGGACCTCGGCCTGGACCTCAAGACCGTCGGCACCGACGTGCTCGGCCACGCCGGTCGCGTCGTCATCACCAAGGACTCCACCACCATCGTGGGTGGCGCCGGTGATGAGCAGGCCGTCGCCGACCGGGTCGCGCAGATCCGTGGCGAGATCGAGAACACCGACTCCGACTGGGATCGCGAGAAGCTCCAGGAGCGCCTCGCGAAGCTGGCCGGCGGCGTCTCCGTGATCAAGGTCGGGGCTCACACCGAGGTGGAGCTCAAGGAGAAGAAGATGCGCATCGAGGACGCGGTCTCCGCGACCCGCGCTGCCATCGCCGAGGGCATCGTCGCGGGTGGCGGTTCCGCCATCGTCCAGGCGTCCTCCGTGCTGGCTGACGACCTCGGCCTGACCGGTGACGAGGCCGTGGGCGTGCGCGCCGTGGCCCGTGCGGTCGTCGAGCCGCTGCGCTGGATCGCCGAGAACGCGGGCCTCGAGGGCTACGTCGTGGTGGAGAAGGTCAAGGAGTCCCCCGTGGGCACCGGCCTGAACGCCGCCACCGGCGAGTACGTGGACCTCGTGGGCGCCGGCATCATCGACCCGGTCAAGGTCACCCGCTCCGCTCTGCGGAACGCGGCCTCGATCGCAGGCATGGTGCTGACCACCGAGACCCTCGTCATCGAGAAGAAGGACGAGGTCGAGGACTGATCTCATGAGCTGCTGACCGGCCCGGGCCGGTCGTGCTCGCCGACGGGCGGGCGGTGCGGGGAGACCCGGACCGCCCGCCCGTAGTTCTGTGTCGGGGCGCCCGACTGTCGACTGATTGCCGGACCTCACCCGCGGCGAAAAGAACCTCCGCCCAAGGGTCTTGTTGCGTTGACCTGCTTGTTCTACCGTGTCTCTGCCGGGCACCGGTGGGCCGCCGATGACCCTCGAAGGACTCGCGTCCCTCGCCGCTGCAGCCCGGCGCGGGGTATGTGCTGGCTCCGGTACCTGTCCTCCTGATAGGAATCTCTCCGGAAGGACGCATGAACAGCTCTCCCACCCGCCCACGCCGCCGGATCGTCCGGACGACGCACCGCAGGACCTCGAGCAGGACCCCGCGCAGGCTCCTGCGACGGACCCTGCACAGGGCTCCGCGCAGACTCCCGCGACGACTTCCGACGACGCGGACCTCCGGAGGAGCGCGCAGTCGGTGAGATCGCCCGTGGCCGTCTTGGTGCCCCGCCCCCCTCGCGCCCGGAGCGCGAGGAGCAGCGTGCGCCCGTCAGGAAGGACGACCTGCTGCGCGGCTCCGAGGCCCTCACCCGCGATGAGCGGGAGCGGGCAAGGTCCGCGGCTGAGGCGGAGACCGAGACGGAGGGCTACGACATCATGGGCCTGACGCGCCAGCAGGTGGTCGACGACGTGCTGAACCGGTACGAGAACCACATCCAGTACCTCAGCTACGCCGCCGAGGTGGGCGGGGCGAGCGTCCTGACCCCGAGCGTCCTCGCGGCGCGGACCGCTGCCGAGACGGACTGAGACCCGCGTCCTCGCTGGTCGGGCACGTGCACGACGCCGTGCCCGACCGGCGCGGGAAGCGCTCTGAACGCCACTGCCCGGCATAAGATGGGGCTCGTCACAGACCGACGAGGGCCGGAGGAGCAGCGGGTGATCAGCAGTACGGGGAGCGCGGCCACGGCCGAGGAGGAGAACCTCCCCACGCGCACCTTCAGCCCGCCCGCCGCTGTCGTCATGGGCACCCTCGTGGTGGGCACCGTGTTCCTCGTGGTGCTCGAGTTCCTCGTCATCATCAGCTTCATCGGCCAGCGGCTGTGGAACCACCCCCTGCTGCTCCACGACCTCGTCTTCACCCTGCCGCTCCTGATCTGGGTGGTGATCGCCGCGGCGGTCACGGTGACCTGCTTGCGCGTGATGACCTCCTGGCTGCGGATCGACGCCCAGGGTGTCGAGCTGCGCAGTCTCTTCCGCCGCACGGTGACCGCCCGCTGGGACCAGGTGGGCAGCGTGATCGCCGTCCGCTCCCTCTCCCGCGACGCCTCACCTGCGGAGACTCCGGACGAGATCGAGACCGCTTACGACGGCGTGTACGTGATGGACCAGGACGGCAAGCGTCTCTTCGCCGTCTCCAGCCGCTTCTTCGGGCTGCGCGCCCAGCAGATGGCGCTTCGCCGCGCCCATGAGGCCGGGGTCGCGATCGAGCACATCGACGCGATCACCGCCGCGGACCTGCTGCGCGAGGCGCCCCAGGCACTGACCTTCGTGGACCGCCACCCGAACCTGCTGATGCTCGCTCTGCTGCTGTTCTACGTGGGCCACAATGTGCTGACCTTCGCGATCTGGGGACTGTGAGCGAGGACAGGACAGTGAACGGCGTCCGTTCCGCGGACTCGCGCGGGCAGGCGGGGGAAGGGCGGCCCGGCCGGGCGGCCCGGCGCCGCGCCCGGCGCCTCCCGCCCCCATTGCCGCAGCGCCACGGGCTGGACGCGATCCGCTGGCGAATCCCGCAGGACGCCCCAGCAGGCCCGGCCCTCGCCCGTCTCCTCGAGCGCTTCCCCGCCCTTGCTGACCCGGCGGCGACGGCGCTGGCGGACCGCTTCGCCGCGGGCGAGGTGGTCGATGCGCACGGCAGGGCTTGGGCCGCGCAGGAGAGCGCTGGCCCCGGTGACGAGCTGTGGTTCCACCGGGAGCTGCGCGAAGAAGACGTGCCCGAGGTCGAGCTGCCCGTGCTGCTGCGGGATGAGCATCTGCTGGTCCTCGACAAGCCGCACGACATGGCGACCATGCCCCGAGGCGCCCACGTGCTCTCCAGCGCGCTCGTGCGACTGCGCCGTGCGACGGGCCTGATCGACCTCGTCCCGCTGCACCGCCTGGACCGACGCACCGCGGGGGTGCTCGCCTTCGGGATCCTCCCCGCCGAGCGCTCCGCCTATCAGCAGCTCTTCGCCCGGGGCGAGATGCGCAAAGAGTACGAGGCGCGGATCCGGCCCGGGCCGGACTCGCCGTTGCCGCGCCAGGTGGGGGAGCAGGCTGTGCTCGAGGACCACCTCGACTCTCCTCGCTCCTCGCTCCAGACCCTCGTGCGACCGGGCCGCCCGCCGAACGCGCACACCGAGCTGGAGGTGGCGGAGATCGAGCCCGGCGGGGTCCTGCGCGTCCTGCTGCGCCCCCGCACCGGCCGCACCCACCAGCTGCGCGTCCAGCTTGCCTCGCGCGGCGCCCCGATCCTCGGCGAGGACCTCTACCCGCACCCCGTCGAGACACCCGACGGACCGCTCCAGCTGCTCGCCCGCTGCCTCGCCTTCGAGGACCCGATCACCGGGGATGCGCGCGAGCTGCGCAGCCGGCGCCAGCTCGCGCGCTCCGAGGCGAGCGGGGCCCGTCGGCTCCGGAGGCTCAGCCCAGAGGCTGGAGCGTGACCTCGGTGAGCTCGATGGTCTCCGAGACCGAGTCAGGCTCTCCCTCGGCGTACTCGCGCTGGTAGTTGGTGATGTAGTCCTTCTCCGGCTTCGCGGTGACATCGACCGTGGCCGCGATGGTGATCTCCTGCGCGTCGGCCGGGATATCGGCGACCAGACGGGCGACGTTCGAACGACTGGTGTAGTCGTCGTCGGCCCGAGGACCGATCTCCACACTCGCAGGTTCCACGGCGATGTCCTCGCCGTCCGCCGTCACCGTGAGGGAGGTGAGCTCATAGCTCTTGTCCTGGTACTTGACCTGGTGCCGCCCATCGTGGAACTCGACGGTGGTGTCGAAGGAGATGCTCATCAGGAGACGGTCCTTCCCCTCCGGGGCCCAGCCCCCGGCCTCCGTCCACGAGGTCGTCCCACCGGCGAGCTGGAACTGGTAGGACACCGACTCGCCGTCACTCTCGTCGCCGATCAGCTCCTTCGTGGGCGCGTTCACCGGCACGAACTCACGCGCAGAGTAGGCACGGCCGGAGACGAGCTCCCCGGTGGCGAGGCTGTACTCCTGGACGTTGCCGTCGTAGTCCACTGCGATCACGGCATCCGATCCGTCGCCCTCGACCGCGATCGCGCTGGTCTCTTCGGGGACGTCGATCTCGGTGCCGCCCACCCGCAGCACCGCCTTGCTGGTGGGGGAGGTGGGCACGTTCTGGTGACCCTGCCGCGAGACGCCCACGGTGATGAGGGATCCGCCTTCGGGTGCGCCCACCGGAGACGTCACGGGCCCCACCTGCGAGAGCACGCCGAGCGTGGTGATCGTGTAGGTCGCATCGACGGTGACCAGATCGTACGGAGCGCTGGCCGCCTCGAGATCCGCGGGCTCCAGCGGAATCACCTCGCCGACCTCCGCCGGGGGAGCGGCGGGCGGCTCGACCTCCTGGTCCAGGTCGGCCGGGCTGCCGTCAGCCGCCGTCGGGACGGCGTTCGGGTTCGGAGTGCCGAAGTCCCAGCCGGGCTCCTCCTCGAGCACGAGCCGGACGGAGCCGTCCTTCTGCGTCATGGCGGACAGCGGCGCGGCCACCCACTGGGTCTCCTCCGCCCCCATGAAGGCGAGCGGGCCGCACAGCACGTCCTCGCCGACGAGCTCGTCGTCGGCCACCTGGAGATAGCAGGCGGCATCCTCCGGGATCGTCACCTCGACCTCGCCAGAGGTCATGTCCGAGCGCCAGGTCTCGGTCATCGTCGCGAGCGACTCCTCGACCTCATGCAGCGACTTGCCCTGGAACCTCCATGAGGAGGTCGGCCCGGAGCATCCCCCGAGCACGAGAGCGGCGGCGAGTACTCCGATCGCCACGTTCCGACCACGGACAGCGCGCACAGCAGCGCTCATACGGCATTCCCCCTCGGCGCGCTCGCCACGGGCCCATCCCGCCCGGCGCGCTCGCCTCGCGGCGAGTATCCCGTATCACGTCAGACGCCTGGGCGGCTGTCCACACTGGCCAGGTGGGTGCCGACTTCTCCACCTCCGGCCCCAGGCCCGGACCGTATCCTGCCTGCGTGACCACCCCGCCCCGCGACCCTGCTGACGCCGCACCCGTGCCGCGGCGCACCCGCGACGGCGCAGTGATCGTGGGCCCCACCGTCCGCGCCCGCTATCTGCCTGGGCTGCTCGCCGGCCTGCCGCTGCTCTCCGCCGTGCTGAGCCCCTTCGCCGCGACCGGCATCCAGCAGCTGCGCTTCTCGCGCCTGCGCGCGGGGCACGACGAGCTCCTCGAACAGCTGCTCGCCCCCGCCTGGGTGCAGCTCGTCGCGGGCGGTCTGCTGCTGTGGAGCCTGTTCGCGCTGTGGGGGCTGGTGCCGCTGCTGTTCACCCGGCGCGTGGTGCTGCTGGATGAGGCGACGGGCGAGCTCGTGCTGCGTCGCGGGCTGCGCCGTGCAGGCACCGCGCAGGTCGCGGACGTCGAGTTCGCGATCGGGGAGGCGATGCGCGGCGGAATGGCGGTGATCGGTCTGCGCACTGAGGGGGACGGACCGCAGCGGCAGTGGCTCGTGCCCGAGGTGGGCTGGGATGCCGCCTCCTTCGACGGTCTGCGCGTCCTCCGGGCTGCGGCGGGTCTGCCGCCCGCCCCGCCGCGTGCCGTGCTCATCGCCCAGGACCGCGAGCAGCACCGGCTGCGCACCCAGCGCGAGCTCGCCGATCGTCTCGGCATGCCCTGGCGGGCGGAGTACGAGCACGACGGTGCCGCCTTCCAGGCCGAGTTCGACCGGGTGCGCCGCGTGCTCGGCGGCCGGGAAGAGCCCCGCGAGGGCGATCCGCGACCCTGAGGACTGGGCGGGCTGAGATCCGGGCTGGCTGGGGTCGGGGTGACCTGACGTCTGGGCTGGCGGGGGTCAGTCGCGCGCGGGCAGGACGAGGTCCATCGCCTCGCGGGTGATCCTGGAGAGCTCCTCGACCTGGCTCTGCGCCGCGCCGTCGGTGCGCAGCTGCTCCTCGAAGACCGCGACGAGGCCGCCCACGGCGAACACGATCGACGCCTGGGTCGAGGCTGTCAGCTCCATGAACGCCATGCCATAGCGGGAGCGCGCCACGGTCTCGCGCAGCCATTCGATGGTGGCGCGCCGGGCGCGCGGCATGGCGCGGCGGGAATCGAGCGTGACCGCGAGCTCCTCGCGATGCTGCTGGACGTACTCGAGTGCGAGCGCGAGGGCGTCCTCGACCTGTGGATCCTGCTGCAGGCGGAGGCTCTCGGTGGAGAGCCGGTCGTGGACCACGGCGGCGAGGACGTCATCGAGCGTGCCGAAGTGCTGGTAGAAGGTCGGGCGGGAGACCCCTGCGGTCTTGCACAGGCGCGAGATCGAGATGTCCTGCGGCTCCTCCTCGACCATCAGCTCGCGCAGGGCGTCCTTGAGCGCGCGTCGAGAGTGGGCGACCCGTACGTCCATCGGCTCCTGCGCGTCCATGCTCTGAGGCTACCAACGCGTGACGACCTTCACTTACAGTTGGCACGAAACATTACGAGTGTAAAACA
>DAHVRS010000106.1 GCA_027322375.1 Brachybacterium sp.
GGAGGCGATCAACTGGTCGTAGAGCTCCGCATAGGCCTGCTCGTACATGGCCACGAAGTCCTCGTCCTCCCGCAGCCGCTCCTCGAGTACGCCGCTGCCGCCCATCGCGTCCGAGTTCGAGATCAGCGCCTGGGTGGCGAGATAGGTCGCGAAGGATTCCACGTCCACGTACTCGTCGATCTTCTCCGCGAACTCCTCGTCATCGGTGGGATCCTCGCCGACGTACTCGAGCGAGCCACCTGCCCTCGCCTTGTAGAACACTCCCTCGCCGAGGGAGTCGGCCCACAGCTCATCCGGGGTGTCGACCAGAAGGCGTGCACTCTCCTCCCCGCCGTTCACACTCACGCTCGTATACGTGTAGTCCTGCGTGGTCTGGCCGGATAGCGCGGTGAGCTCGAGGGCGAGCGCCTCGTTCAGGGCGGTGTCCGAGCCGCTGGCCGCAGGGCGCAGGGTCATCTCGGTGCGGCCCTGGAAGGCGCGGCCCTCCTGGTACTCATCGAAGCTGATCAGCCAGGGCAGTTCCTCCGGCGAGTCCTCGGACAGCTGGGTCATCCCCATCCCGCCCGCCATGCCGCCGCGGTCGCCGCCGTGGGCGGCGCCGTCAGGCATCTCCATGCCCTCCGGGAGCTCCATGCCCTCGGGCAGGTCCATCCCGTCCGGCATCCCGCCGCCCCCGCCACCGTCCGAGGTGCGCAGGGACGAGAGAGTCGATCCACTCCGCCGTTCATCCGGCGCGGTCTGCGGCTGGAGATCTCCTCCCTCGGGGAGGACGCCGCACTGCTGGGCTCGATCGAGGTGGCGCGGGTGCTGAGCATCGGCCGGGCCGACGACGGGGACACCCTCGCCAAGCGCGCCATCGCCCGCCGCTCGAGCACCGTCTGGCTCTGAGCGCTCCGCTGGCGCCGTGCTCCCGCAGCTGTCCCGGCGCCCGTGCACTCGTCCGCATTAGTGCCGATTCCGCGTTATTCCCCTCCTACGGGGGCTCTCCGCCACCATCGCTCCTAGTCTTCGAGCAGGCCGGTGGCGCAGCGGGGGGGACCGCTCGCCACCGGCCCGTCACGTCAGGATGGGACGACCAGAGGGCCGGGAGCATGACACAGGACATGGCGGCGAGCGCTGCGCCGTCGACACAGCCTGCGCCGCCGGCGCCCACTGAGCCGTCGCCATCCATGAGCGGCCGCGCCCGTCGGCCCCACCGTGAACGGGGCCGAGGGGCGCGCAGAGCGGCCTGCCGTCGATGGCACCACCACGATCGCGCAGGAAGCGGGACGGTGGGCGCCGGGCCCCGCCTCCTCCGTGCAGGGCGGGCTCGCGTTCCTCGTCGGGGCCCTCGCGACGCCGCTCACGGGCCCCGTGAACGGTGCGAGCATGCTCGTGATGGCCTCGTTCATGACTGCCCTGTTGGCTGTTGCCGTCGTGCTGCTGGTCGCGGTGCGCGCAGGGCGGTCTCGTCGGGCGGCAGATGCGCTCGTATGCAGTCCGCGCCGGTAGCGTGGGGGCGCCTCACCTCGCCGACGTCCTGGAGCCGCCCGATGATCTTCAAGGTGCTGAGCCTCGGCGCGATCGCCCTGCTGCTCCTGCTGCGTCTGTCCCGCACCACCCTCGGCGCGCGACTGCTGGGCGTCTCGCTCCGCGTGCTGAACATCGTCTACCTGTCAGCGCTCGTGCTCGCCGGGGTGCTCGCGGTGCTCTTCGACCAGTGGATCCTGCTGACCGTGGTCGTGATCCTGCTGGTGATCAGCCTCGTGGAGGAGCTGCAGCGCCGTCGGCCCCTCCGACAGCCGTCGGCACAGCGTCCGGCCAGGCGGCCTCAGCGCTGACGCGCATGCCCGGAGGAGCCCTCGTTCCAGTCCCGGATCCACTCCGGCAGCTGACGATCCTCCGGCACCGGGCCGAGCAGCTCCAGCACCTCATCGACCTCCACCGACCCACCCGCTTCGCGCAGGAACCGGGCCTTGACCACGGCGTCAGCCACCACCTTCCCGTGGCGGAGGAAGACCTGCTCGAGGTAGATCCAGCGCTCGTCAAGTCCCAGCACCCGCGTCTCCACCTCGAAGCGCTGGCCGAGGGTGAGCGAGCGGCGGTAGGTGATGCTCTGCCCCGCAACGACCGGATACCAGCCCGCGCTCCGGAGACGCGACCACGCCCCGGAGCGGAGCATGAGGTCCATCCGGCCCAGGTCCATGATCGAGAGATAGCGGCCGTTGTTCATGTGGCGCTGCACGTCGAGATCGGCGAGGTTCACGCGGAAGCTCGCACGGGAGGTGTCCCACAGCGAGAGGCGGGATTTCACGCGCACGCGCAGCAGGAACCACAGCAGACGCAGGTACATGTTCACGGCGGGACCTCCCCGAGCCCCGATCGGCTCGTCCTCGAGTACGGGTGACCACACAGTAACCCTCGAGGGGTCTGCCGCGCACCAGCCCCGAGAGGCAGATACTGCGGCGCGGAGGGCGCTACTGTGGTCCGGTGACCTCCAGTTCCACCCGTGCCATCAACGACCGCATCATCTGGGTCGACTGCGAGATGACCGGCCTCGACAAGCAGCGCGACGCGCTCGTCGAGATCGCCGTCCTCGTGACCGACGCCGATCTGAACATCCTCGGGGACGGTGTCGACGTCGTCATCAAGCCCCCGGCCGAGGCCCTTCAGGGCATGGACCCCTTCGTGGTGAACATGCACACCGTCTCCGGTCTGCTCGAGGAGCTCGACGGCGGGATGACCCTCGCCGAGGCCGAGGCGCAGTGCCTCGCCTACGTGAAGGAGCACTGCCCCGAGCCGGGCAAGGCTCCGCTCGCCGGCAACAGCGTCGGCACCGACCGCACCTTCCTGGACCGTGACGTGCCCGAGTTCGCCTCCTGGCTCTCCTACCGCACGATCGACGTGTCGAGCCTGAAGGAGCTGGCCAAGCGCTGGTTCCCCCGCGTCTACTACAACATCCCCGCCAAGCACGGCGGCCACCGCGCGCTCGCGGACATCCGCGAGTCCATCCAGGAGCTCAAGTACTACCGCGAGGTGCTGATGATCCCCGAGCCCGGCCCCACCACGGCCCAGGCCCAGGAGGCCGCGCGCCGCTTCGAGCTGCGCGACGGCGTGGAGGCGGGCGCAGCCCGGTCGGCCCCTGCCCCGCATGTGCCGTGGCTCGAGCGCGCCTCGCACCGCACCTGGCTCGAGGGCGAGGCGGACGAGCTGCTGCTGTTCGGCTCCGAGTCGGTGCGCGAGGACGGCGGCTTCGCCTGGCTCGATGAGACCGGCGCCCCGGACCTCTCCCGCCCCTCCGAGCTGTGGATCACCTGCCGTATGACCCACTCCTTCGCGCTCGGCCACCTGCTGGGCCGGCCCGACTACGGCCGCTTCGCCGACCACGGCATCGCCTCGCTGCGCGAGGTGTTCCGCGACGCGGAGCACGGCGGCTGGTACGCCTCTGTCGCCGATGGCAAGCCTGTGGACGACTCCAAGCAGGCCTACGCCCACGCCTTCGTGGTCCTCGCCGCCTCCTCCGCGACCGCGGCCGGTCGGCCCGGCGCGAAGCAGCTGCTGGACGAGGCGCTCGCGGTGCTCGATGAGAAGTTCTTCGACGAGAGCGCCGGGATGAGCGTGGACACCTTCGACCGCACCTTCTCCGAGTGCGAGGAGTACCGCGGCATCAACGCGAACATGCACACCGTCGAGGCGCTGCTCGCCGCGGCCGATGTCACCGGCGACCGCCGCTGGCTGGACCGCGCCGTGGGCATCGCGACCCGCGCGATCGACGAGTTCGCACGCAGCAACGACTGGGCGCTGCCTGAGCACTTCGACACGGACTGGAACCCGATTCTGGACTACAACCGCGACGAGCCCGCCCACCCGTTCCGCCCCTACGGCGCGACGATCGGGCACTGGATCGAGTGGTCGCGCCTGGTGCTCCAGGCCCGCGCCTCGCTGCTCGCCCTCGACGGCGAGGCCCCCGAGTGGATGCTCGGGGCCGCCACCGCTCTCATGGAGAAGTCCGCCGCGGCCTTCGGCGCCGACGGGCAGCCCGGCTGGGTGTACACCGTGGACTGGGACGGCACGCCCGTCTCCTCCGAGCGGATGCACTGGGTCGCGGCCGAGGCCGTCGCCGCCGCCGCGGTCATGCACCAGGTCACCGGCGATCGCGTCTGGGCCGAGCGCTACGAGCAGTGGTGGGAGTACATCTCCACCTACCTGCTGGACCCGGAGGAGGGCTCGTGGTTCCACGAGCTCGACGCCGACAACGAGCCGCAGGGCGTGACCTGGCCGGGCAAGCCCGACATCTACCACGCCTTCCAGTGTGT
>DAHVRS010000120.1 GCA_027322375.1 Brachybacterium sp.
CTGCTGGTCATCGCCCTGATCCAGACCCGCTTCGACAGGAGCGACCTCTCATGACCCGTTCCCTGCGCTGGATCGCGCCGACCACTGTGACCTGGGTGCTGGGGGTGCTGTTCCTCTTCCCCGTGCTGTGGTTCCTGCTGAGCTCCTTCAAGCCCGGCGGCGAGCTGTTCACCTGGCCTCTGCGCCTGTTCCCCGAGGACTGGACGGTCAGCGGGTACATCACGGCCTGGGAGCGATACGACTTCCAGCAGTACTTCCTGAACACTGCGATCGTCGCCGTGGTGACGACGGTGCTCACCGTCTTCGTCAGCGCCTGCACCGGCTTCGCCCTGGCGAAGTACCGCAGCCGCTGGGTGCAGGCGTTCTTCCTGTGCCTGCTCGCCACGACGATGCTGCCCACCGAGGTCATCATGCCCTCGACCTTCTCGGTGATCCTGGGGCTAGGGCTGTACAACTCGCTGGCCGGCATCATCGTGCCCTCGATCATCACCGCGACCGGCATCTTCATGTTCCGGCAGTTCTTCTCGACCGTGCCTGACGAGCTGCTTGAGGCGGCACGGATCGACGGAGCGGGCGAGTTCCGCATCTTCTTCCGGCTCATGCTGCCGATCGCGCGCCCGATCATCGCGGTCCTCGCGATCTTCTCCTTCCAGTGGCGCTGGAACGACTACATCTGGCCCCTGCTGGTGCTCAACGACCCGGACAAGTACACGCTCCAGCTCGCACTGCGCTCGATCGTCGGCGCGGAGAACATCGACTGGTCCGTCCTGCTCGGCGCCTCCGTGATCTCGCTGATCCCGATGGTGCTGCTGTTCCTGGTGTTCCGCCGACAGATCATGAACTCGGACATCAACTCCGGACTGAAGGACTGAGGGCCGCTCGATGACCGCTGGCACCGCCCGCGCACCGTCTGCGCTCCTGGATCAGCTCCCTGCCGAGCACCGCCTGCTCGTGCAGGAGGCGGCGCGGCGACTGCCGCCGCGCGCCGAGGAGATCCTCGCCGCCCCCACGCACCGTGCGCTCGGCAGGGTCGTGCGCGATGCGACGCTGCTGCTGCAGCTCGGGGCGGCGGCCCGTGAGGGGCGGGCCAACGGGCTGCTCGTCGAGGCGGCGAGCACCGCGCTGCGGGCGCTCCGAGAGCTCCAGGGGCCCACCGGCACCTTCCGCGGTGGGGACAACGTCGACTCCCCACCGGATTCGGCGTTCACGGTCAACGATCTCGCTTGGGCGCGAGTCCAGCTAGGCCGGCTCCCGGCAAGCAATTCCCCCGCCACCGGGCTCATCGATCTGCTCGATGAGCTGCTCGGCGCGGTCGTGCCCGCACTAGTGCACGGCGGCGTGCACACCCCGAATCATCGCTGGGAGATCGTGTCGGCGCTCGCCCGGCTGTGGGAGGCGGGCGGGTCCGAGCAGACCCGCGAGCGCGCTCTGCAATGGCTCGCGGAGGGCGTGGATCTGCAGGCCGACGGCATGTTCTCCGAGCGCAGCGCGAACTACGCGGCCCACGTCTCGGTGCCGTCGCTACTGGTGATCGGCCGGATCCTCGAGCTGCCCGCACTGCGCGAGGCGGCGGATCGCGGTACCCGCGTCCAGGCCCGCCTGACAGCCCCGGACGGGCGGGTGGAGACCCTCGCCTCACGGCGCCAGGACCAGTTCGAGCCCTTCGACGGCGGGGCCCTGCACCCCTGGTTCCGCTCCCATGCCGCACGGACCGGTGATCCGTTCTCTGCTCGTGCCGCGCAGCGCACCTCGGCCCTCGCCGACGCTGACGCGATGCTGACCCTGCTCGCCCATGCCCTGGAGGACCCGTCGGCCCTCGGCCCCCTTCCCGACCCCGCCCCGTCGGCCGCCTCGGACCGTCCGGAGCTGTTGGAGCTCGATCCCTCGGGGCTGGTGCGCATCGATCACGGCGACTCGCGTGCGGTGCTGTTCGGCGGGACGGACACCGCCGCGATCGGCCGGATCGCCTCGGGAACATCGACTCGGCCGGTGTTCGCGCGGCTCGAGGGACGAAGTGTCGGTGTGCCACAGGTGCGTCTGTCCCGCGACTTCTTCTCGCTGGGGCCGCTGCGCCCGGGCCCGCCGCGACGGCTCGACAGCGCCGCGGACGCGGGCCGATACTCCTACGAGCTCCGCGAGGAGGTCCAGGCCGAATACTTCCAGCCGCTCGCCCCCGCCCACCACGACCCGCACGGCGAGTATCCGCTGGACTTCAACGGCCGCTTCGCCGCCGCGATGGACTTCCCCCACAGGCCGACGGACGTGCTGCGCCTGACCACCACGCTCCGTGCCGACGTGGCCCCGGGGCGCCTGGACCTGCGCTTCCGCTTCGACGGCCCGGACACTACCCTGTGCCTGCTGCTCGCCCTCCACGGCGGCACCCTCTCCCCCGGCGTGCGGCGGGACGAGCGGGGACGGTACGTGCTCGAGCCCTTCCACGCGGGCTCGTCGGTCGGCGATAGCCCGCGCGAAGCACGGTGCACCCTCGCGGGCGATGGCGAGGCTCTCGAGATCTCGGCGGTCGGGGACCTCGGCGGCCGCGCCTT
>DAHVRS010000121.1 GCA_027322375.1 Brachybacterium sp.
CATCCCGCCCTCTTCGATGACGGCGCAGATGTTCGAGGTGGAGGACTTCGCCGCGCCAAGGGCACGGGCGAGGTCGGAGAGGCTGAGCGGCGCGCCGTCGGCCTCGGCGAGCAGCGCGAGGACGCGCAGCGCGCGGGTGACGGCAGGCGCGGGATCGCGGGAGGAGTCAGTCATCGGTGTCGCCCCCGGGCTCAGTAGAACTCGACGGTGTCGACGCGGTTGGTGAGCTCCTCGCCGTCGAGGAAGCGGCGGAGGTTCGCGAGGAACTGCTCCACGATCCGCTCTTCCTCGCGCCGGTCCAGCGCCGCGGTATGCGGGCTGATCAGCACGTTCGGGTGGTCCCAGAGGGGACTGTCCTCAGTGAGCGGTTCGCGAGCAACCACGTCGAGAGCGGCGAACCCGATCCGGCCGTCCTCGAGCGCGGCGACCAGCGCGGGCTCGTCGACGACGGTGCCTCGGCCGACGTTCACGAGGATCGTCCCTGGCTTCACCCCGGAGAGGACGCTTTCGCCGACAAGGCCCGTGGTCGCGTCGGTGCCGGGCAGGGTCACGATGATCGCGTCGACGTCCGCGGCCGCAGCGGCGAGGTCCTCGATCGGGACGAGCTCATCGACTCGGTCGACCGGAGCGCCGCTGCGGGTGGTGCCGAGCACGGTCGCGCCGACGGCGTGGAAGAGGGCGGCGCAGGCCTTCCCGATCCCGCCGAGGCCGACGACGAGCACGCGCATCTGGTCCAGCTGCTGCATCTCCCAGCGGGGCGCCCACTCGTGCTCGCGTTGGTGCGCCTGGAGGCGGGACAGGGTCTTCGCACCGGCGAGCACGCCGAAGAGGGCGAACTCAGCGAGCGGTCCGCCGTGGGCGCCGGCGCTCGTGGTGACGGCGATGCGCTCGAGCTGCTCAGGGGTGAGGTCCGCTGCGCGCAGCTGGGAGCCGCCACCTGCGGCCATAGTCATCACCCAGCGCAGGCGCGGGTTCGCTGCTGCGGTGCGGGTGAGCTGGGCGGGTTCGACGTCGGGCAGGGAGAAGAGCACGTCGGCGCTGTCGATCATCGCGTCGTAGCGCTGCTGCTCTTCGGGGGTCCGCTCGTGGGCGGGGTCGCCCTCCCAGTCGGCGGCGAAGCGGCGGGGGCGGTAGAGCTCGTGGTCGCGGACCACCTCGACGCGGGGCTCGGCCTGCTCGATCCGGGCGCAGAGCTCCTCGGGCAGGTCCACAGCGATCACGACGCGGGGTCGGTCGCCGGACTCTGGCGAGGTCGGTGCGGGGGCGGGCGTCATCGGTGCTCCTTTGCGCGGACGGTCACTGCGCGGCGAGCGTACCTCAGATTCAGTGGAGTGAACAGCGTTCACATCATTGGACTGCCATAGACTGAGGTCATGCGAATCGATGATGCTTCCCCCGTCCACGCCCCCACTGCTCCTCCCTCTGCAGCCAGCAGCTCTACCGCCGCGCAGACTCCTGTCGCGCGCGTGGGCGTGATCGGCCTGGGCTCGATGGGCGAGCCGATGGCCGCGCACCTCCTCGCCGCGCATGGCGCGCTCGTCGTCCACTCCCGCTCCCGCAAGCCGGCTCTGCTCGAGGCGGGTGCGACCTGGGCGGATACTCCGCGGGAGCTCGCCGAGCAGGTCGATGCTGTGCTCGTCATGCTCCCGGACCTGCCGCAGCTCGCCCCGATGCTCGAGGGCCCCGATTCGCTGCTCGCCGCGGGCACCGAGCTGCTGGTGATGATCGGTTCGACGAGCTCCCCGGTCGCGGTGCGCGAGCTCGGCGAGCGGCTCGGCATGGAGTCCGAGGGGCGGGTGCGGGTCGTGGACGTGCCGGTCTCCGGTGGGGAGGCCGGGGCGAAGGCGGGCACGCTGTCGATCATGGCCGGCGGCGCCGAGGCGGACGTCGCCCGCACGAAGGAGCTGCTCGCGCCCTGCGGGACCGTGCACCACCTGGGCCCGCTGGGCGCGGGCGAGGTCGCGAAGTCCTGCAACCAGATGATCGTGGGCGCGACGATGCTCGCGATCGCGGACGCGACCGTGCTCGCCGAGCGCAGCGGCATCGCCCCGGAGGCGCTGTTCACCGTGCTCTCCGGCGGCTACGCGGGCTCGACGCTGCTGGCGGACAAAGCGGAGAAGCTCGTCGCGAACGACTACTCCCCCGGCGGGATCGCGCGGTACATGACGAAGGATCTGGGCTTCGCGGCCGCGGTCGCGGAGGACACCGGCACCTCCCCCGCCCTGCTCACCACGCTCCGCACCGCGTACGACGAGCTGGTCGCGGCGGGCCTCGGCGAGGAGGACCTCTCGGTGGCGCGACGCTTCGTCGCCGAGCGGGACGCCCGGGCCTGAGACCCCCACAACCACGGCCCACCACCTGCTTCTCATAACTTAGGCAAGCCTTGCCTCACCTCCTCGGCGCGTTCTAGGGTGACCGCGTCGGCAGCCCGCCGACGTTCCACCCCAGCCGAGGAGCACCGTGTCCCCGATCCCCCTGCGTCATCTCCTGATCGGCGACGAGCACGACCTCCCACTGCTGGCCGCGCTCCTGCCCACGCTGCCGCGGGATGCGGTGGGTGAGCTCGTCCTCGAGCTGCCCATCCACCGCCGCCCGCTGCTGCCCACCCCGTCCGGCATCATCACCCGGCTCCTGGTGCTCGGGCGCGGATGGCGGCGCGGAGATCGCGCCTGCGCGGCGCTCGAGACCTGGGCCGGGGAGTGGCTGCTGGACGAGCATCTCGCGACCGAGGCGCACACGGTCTTCGTCGGCCTCCCCCACAACCCCAAGGTCGCGGCGCTCTGCGAGCGCCTCTCGGCCCAGCACCCGACCTTCCACCTGCACCGCCCCCAGCACACCCACTCGGTGCGCTGACCAGCCCCGCCCTGCGGCGGTGCAGCACGAGCGAGGGGCAGGCACCGAGACTTCCGTCCCCGCCCCGCCCGCGCACCGCGCGGATACTGGCCATGCCGATCCTGGCCGCACCGCTCACCGCCCCTACCGTCCTGGAGGACTCATGACCGTCGTGAAGATCAACCGCCTCGCCGTCCCCGCTGGTCAGGAGGCCGAGCTGGAGACGCGCTTCGCCGCGCGGAAGCGCTCGGTCGACGGCGCGCCTGGTTTCGAGGGCTTCGAGCTGCTGCGCCCGGTCGCGGGCGAGGACCGCTACTTCGTGGTCACTCGCTGGGCCGACGAGGAGAGCTTCCGGGCGTGGGCGGATCAGCGCGAGGCGCGCGACCCCTCGACCACGGTCTCCCGCGCCGAGGGCGTGCTCGAGTTCGAGGTCGTCGACCTGGGCTGACTCGGGCGCTCAGACCAGCCCGTAGTGCTCGAAGAAGTAGCCGAAGGCGAGGGACCCGAACTGCTCAGCGACCTCGCTGTCCAGAAGCTCACGGGGCTCCACCGTCGAACCGTCGGCGCCGTGCGCCGTGACCAGCACGATCCGTGACTCGAAGCCCTCGTCCTTCTCGAAGATGTACTCGGTGACCTCCCGCCACACCGGATCGAGGGCCTCGAGGAGCTGATCCTGCCCGACGTCGAAATGAATGTCGCCGCGCAGGCTGGTGCGCATGGTCCCTGCGCCGCTGGTCTCCATCTCGGAAGAGGTCACGTGCTCGATCTCCTCCACCGGATCATTCAAGGAGTCCGTGCGCGAGGGCAACAGGAACCCGCAGCCCGCCAGCGCGGCGCCCATGCCCGCAAGCCCTCCAGCGATCAGCACTCGCCGCCGCATCCGCTTCACCTCTCCTGCTCCCACTACTGCGATAACCCCAGCGTCGCAGATCGCGCCTGCTCGCTCGGCGTCGTCGCGCATCCCGATCTGCCCGCTACGGGCCTACTACGCTCGCCTGCGTGCCGTCTTCCCCGCATGCCCCGACCACGACCAGGCGTCACCTCCGGGTGGCGCCCGCCCTCGCAGGGCTCGCGGTGGCGCAGATGGCGTCGGGCGCCGTGGTGCTCGCTCTCGCGGGGCCGACGTCGGTTCCGGTCGCGGCGCTCGCCCTGATCCTCTCGCTCGTGACGTGGCCGGTCGCGACGTGGACGCTGCACCCGCGCGGGCACGGCGGGGTGACCGCGGCGGATCTGCTGACCTCGCTGCGGCATGTGGGGGCGGGGGCGCTCGCGACCTCGACGGTGCTCGTCCTCGCCGGGCGCTCGAGGAGAGGTCCTGGCCGCTGGCCCTCCTGCTCTGGGCGACGATCGCGACCGACGCCCTGGACGGCCCGGTCGCGCGGCGCACCGGCACCGCGGGGCCCATCGGCGGGGCGATCGATATGGAGGCCGACGCGGCCCTGTTCATGGTGCTGTCCGTGCTCGCCGCGCCGGTGGTGGGGCCGTGGGTGCTGCTGATCGGATTGATGCGCTATCTGTACGTCGCCGCGATGCGAGTGCGGCCCGCGCTCCGGCGCCCTCTCGCCTTCAGCCAGTCACGCCGGCTGATCGGCGGCGGGCAGGGCGTCGCGATCGGGATCGCGATGCTGCCGATCGTGCCGGTGCCGCTCGCGCAGGCGATCGTGGGCCTCGCGCTCGCGCTGCTGCTGTTCTCCTTCGGCCGCGACGTGCTCTCGCAGGAGCGGGCCGCGGCGCGGGAACGGCGCCACCCAGTGGGCTGAGCAGGGGCGGGAGCTCAGCCTTCGAGGGTGATCAGCTGCTGGTCTCCGGGGGCAACCATCCGCACGTCGGGGCCGAAAGTCGCGTTCTGCACCTCGTGCTCGAACACGTCGGAGGCGACCAGCGCGGCCAGGACGGCGATCCCTTCAGCACGGAAGAGGAACAGCTGTGTCGAGGAGAGGCAGTACTTCCCGTTCAGCAGCGTCGTGCCCGCGGCCTCGTTGACGCGGGCAGCCTATGGGCGGCGAGCGCGGAGGTCAGGGCGCGGCGGTCACCCCCGGCTCCGGATCCGTCTCGCCGCACGCCGCGATCGCCGTGGCCATCATGGCTGCACCGATAGCCAGCGCTGCCCGCCGCCCGGGCGTTGGACGCACGCGCTCGGCCATCACGCCTGCTGCTCTCTCCTCGCTCACACGAACGCGCTGGTCCCGGTGATGGACCGGCCCACGATGAGGGACTGCATGGTGTCGGTGCCCTCGTAGGTGTGGAGCGCCTCGATGTCGCTGCGGTGGCGGATCACGCGGTTCTCGAGCAGGATCCCGGAGCCGCCGAGCAGGTCGCGGGCGTTCGCGGCGATCTCGCGCGCGGCGCGGGAATTGTGCACCTTGGCGAGCGAGGCCTGCTCGGGCCGCAGTGCTCCAGCGGCGTCGAGCTGGGCGATGCGCAGGCAGTGCAGCTGCATCGAGGTGAGGGTCTGGAGCATGTCCGAGAGCCGCACCTGGACGTGCTGCGCCTTCGCGAGGGGCCGGCCGAACTGGATGCGCTTGGTGGCGTGCTCGAGCGCCGCCTCGTAGCAGGCGATCGCGTGGCCGAGCGCGCCCCAGGCCACGCCCGCGCGGGTCGCGAAGAGCACCTTCGAGGTGT
>DAHVRS010000143.1 GCA_027322375.1 Brachybacterium sp.
GCCGTCGCGGTCCGCGACGGACTGCGCGCCTACCGGATGGGCGGGCACCGCGCCCAGCACCTCGCCACGATCGATGGGATCGACTTCGTCGACGACACCAAGGCCACCAACCCCGCTGCGGCCGCCGCCTCCCTGCGCGCCGCCGAACGGGTCGTGTGGATCGCGGGCGGCGACGCGAAGGGTGCGGACCTCGATCCCCTGATCGCCGCCTCCCGCGACCGGCTGGTCGGCGTGGTGCTGCTCGGCACGGACCCGACTCCCTTCACCGAGGCCCTCGCCCGACACGCGCCCGAGGTCCCGCTGCGGCGCATCGATCCGGGCGACACTGGCGACGTCGCCGGGCGCACCCGGATGATGGAGGACGCGGTGCACGCCGCCCGCTCCCTCGCCTCCGCGGGGGACGTGGTGCTGCTGGCCCCGGCCGCCGCCTCCATCGACCAGTTCCGTGACTATGCGGAGCGGGGGGATCTGTTCGCGGCGGCCGTCACCCGACTGCCAGGAGAGCGCGCATGACGCTGGAGGAGACTCGCCGCGGGCCCCGTGAGGACGCCCGCCGCACCGCCCCCGTCGTGCGCCCTGACGAGGACCAGCCGCTGGGCAACATCGGCGGCCGGCTCCGCGACGGGGTCGCCGGCTGGCTGCGCTCACCAGCACTGGACTTCTACGGCCTCATCGTCGTCGGTGCGCTGCTGGTGACCCTGGGCCTGGTGATGGTGCTGAGCTCCTCCGCGGTCCTGAACATCTCCCGCGGCAACTCCGGCTTCGCGGGCCTGTTCCGCCAGGGCACCTTCGCGGGCATGGGCCTCGCGCTGCTCGTCGTCGCGGCGCTGCTCCCGCCCGGGTTCTATCGCAAAGCCGCCTGGCCCCTGTTCGGGCTGGGCCTCGCGCTGCAGTGCCTCGTGTTCGTGCCCGGCCTCGGCTGGGCCGTGGACGGCAACCAGAACTGGATCCGCATCAACGGTCAGACCCTGCAGCCCTCGGAGTTCCTCAAGCTCGCCCTCGCCGTCTGGCTCGGCGCGCTGCTCGCGGCGAAGCGCCCGCTCCTGCACCGCACCTTCCACCTGCTCTTCCCGCTCGTGCCCGGCGTGGTCCTCGCCCTCGGTCTCGTCATGGCCGGGCACGACCTCGGCACCATGCTCATCATGGCGATGCTGGTCGCGGGCGCCGTGTGGGTCGCGGGCATCCCGCGGCGCTGGTTCTTCGCCGCCGGGACCGCGGGCGTGCTCGGCGTCGTCCTGCTCACCATCACGAGCGCGAACCGCATGGCCCGCATCAGCAACTGGCTGCACGGCATCTGCGAGGGCGACTCCTGCTACCAGAGCGACCAGGGCCTGATGGGCCTGGCCGAGGGCGGCTGGTGGGGCGTGGGCCTCGGCGAGTCCCGCCAGAAGTGGGGCCGCCTGCCCGCCGCGGAGGATGACTACATCTTCGCGATCATCGGCGAGGAGCTGGGCCTGATCGGCACCCTCGGCGTACTGCTGCTGTTCACCGTGCTCGCCCTGCTGATGTTCCGCATGATCTCCCGCCTCGAGGACCGCTTCATGCAGATCACCGTCGCGGGGATCTGCGCCTGGATCCTCGGCCAGGCGTTCGTGAACATGATGGTCGTCACCGGGCTGCTGCCCGTGATCGGTGTGCCGCTGCCGTTCATCTCCTCCGGCGGCTCGGCACTGCTGGCCTCGATGACTGCGCTCGGTGTGCTTCTGTCCTTCGCGCGGCGCGAGCCCGGCGCGGCCGAGGCGATCAGCGCCCAGATCGGGGCGGTGCGCCGCTCTGCCGGGATCCTGCCCGCCCCGCGCAGCGCCACGAAGACGGGCCGCACCGCGAAGTCAGCCAGCATCGCGAAGTCAGCCAGCGCTGCGAAGAAGACCAGCGCGGCGAAGCCCTCCCGCACCGCACAGTCCCGCCGCGCAGCGAACTCCTCGCGCTCCACGTCCTCCTCCCGCACCCGGCGCACGGGTCGCGGCCCCTCCGGCACCCGAAGGTCCTGATGTCCTCCACCACCCCTCGCATCCTCCTCGCCGGTGGCGGCAGCGCCGGCCACGTCTCCCCGCTGCTGGCCACCGCCGATCAGCTCCGCGCCCGCACTCCGGAGGCGGAGATCACCGTGCTCGGCACCGCCGAGGGGCTCGAGGCGGATCTCGTCCCCGCGGCCGGCTTCGAGCTCGTCACGATCGAGAAGGTGCCCTTCCCGCGCCGCCCGAACGGTGCCGCACTGCGCTTCCCGGGCCGCTTCGCCGGCACCCTGCGCACCGTGCGCACCCTCCTGAAGGACCGACAGATCGACGTGGTCGCCGGCTTCGGCGGCTACGTGTGCCCGCCCGCCTATCTCGCCGCGAGCTCCCTGCGCATCCCGCTCGTCGTCCATGAGGCGAACCGCCGCCCGGGACTCGCCAACCGGCTCGGTGCCCGCCGTGCCGCCGCAGTGCTCACCGCCTTCGACGGCTCGACCCTGCCCGGCGCGCGCCGCATCGGGATGCCGATGCGCGAGGCCATCGCCCACCTGGACCGCGCCGCCCGCCGCGACGAGGCAGTGCGCAGCTTCGGCCTGGATCCGGCCCGCCCCGTGCTGCTCGCGACCGGCGGCTCCCTCGGCGCGCAGCGCCTGAACGAGGCGATCTCCGCCGCGGCAGCAGACGTCGTCGCGGGCGGCGCCCAGATCCTTCACATCACCGGGCGCGGCAAGTCTGAGGGCCTGCAGGAGCGCAACGGCTACCGGGTGCTCGAGTACGTCAGCGCCATGGAGGACGCCTACGCCGCCGCGGACCTGGCCCTGACCCGCTCCGGTGCCGGGACCGTCTGCGAGCTCACCGCCGTGGGCCTGCCCGCCGTGCTCGTCCCGCTCCCGATCGGCAACGGCGAGCAGGCCCTGAACGGGCAGGAGGTCGTCGCCGCGGGCGGCGCGCTCATGGTCCCCGACGCCGAGCTCGACGCCGACTACGTGCGCGGCAACGTGCTCCCGCTGCTCACCGATCCCGAGCGCCTCGGGGCGATGGCGGACGCGGCCCGCACCTTCGGGATC